>CAJWGQ010000112.1 GCA_913041025.1 uncultured Gammaproteobacteria bacterium
TCCAGGGACGCGAAGACCTACACAGAGGAATGTCCAGCGAGGATATTCTGATTACTGTCGGCGGAGGCGATGCCGGAGGGCACTCGGCTTTTATCCCCTCTTGGAGCCGCACCAGAGGATCTTTAATGCAAACCAAACCCATCGGCGTTTGCATCGACTGTTAACAAGACCAAGGAGAGCCTATGCAATTAGTTGACCCCACCTCGAGCGACCCTGGACAGAGCCATTCCAGAGCTCCTGCACTAAGCAGCTTAGAAGGAAAGACCATCGGCCTGCTATCTAACAGCAAGTTGAATGCTGACGTACTGCTCAAAGAAACTGCAGCGCTCTTTCAAATGGAGTACCGCTGCGACATAAGAAACGTGCGCTTCAAGCGTAACGCCAGCGCGCCGGCGCCGAGCGAGACGATCGATAAGTTAGTTTCTGAGTGTGATTTCCTGATTACAGCAGCCGGCGACTGAGGCAGTTGTTCGACGTGCAGTTTGCATGACGGCATCACCTTCGAACAAAGCGGCAAGCGAGCGGTCGTCTTATGCACGATCCCCTTTGAAGTCACCGCTAAAAATATCGCCAGGATGATGGGCTTACCAGATTATCCGTTTACCTTGCTCGATCACCCTTTGGGGAGTAAGACACATAGCGAAGTGAAAGCACTCGCTAAAGTCGCCTACCAGCAGAGCCTACCTATCCTGTTAGAGGACTAGCCACTTGATGCCAAATTATCCTGAAGAACTACACGTCGAGCACCACGACAATGGAGTTGTGGTCGCGACACTTAATCGCCCGGAGGTGCTTAATGCCTTCAATGGCGCTTTAAGAATTGGCATCAAAGAGCTTGTTACCGAAGTTAAACAAAACAGCTCAGTACGCGCGCTTGTATTAACAGGAGCAGGAAACGCCTTTTGTTCTGGTGCTGATCTACGCGCTGAAGACAGCAGACCCTGGCCTAGAGGCCCTGCGGATCCGGAATTTTCCTGGTGCGTTGAACTGCTCGAAATGCCCAAGCCTACGATCGCCGCCGTAAACGGTGTTGCCGCAGGAGGCGGTTTAGGAGTTGCCCTACTTTGTGATTTTAGAATTTGCTCAGACAAATCCAGGCTTATTCCGATCTGGAGCAAACGAGGCATTCATCCGGACGATCTGATCACCTGGACCTTACCTAGATTGGCTGGATATAGCCGAGCGCTTAAATGGCTTTATTCAGGTGAGGATATCCCACTGCAGCAAGCAGAAGGAGCCGGGTTGATTGAGCCAATCGTATCAGAGAATGACCTAATGGATAAAACCATGGAATTTGCTAATAAACTTGCTGCCGGACCGACCATCCAGTTCGCTCTGACCAAACAAGCGGTTCTTAAATCCCTCACCCGAGAGCCTTGGGATAGCGCTGCCCTTGAAAGCTGGGGCCAAGACAAAGCCCGAGAGACCATGGACTTTAAAGAAGGCATCAAAGCGTTTAAAGAAAGACGGCAGCCCGAATTTAAGGGAAAATAGCGCTAACCTTTTTTGGCAAGCCATAACCATGATTTCACTTATTAGTGGAGGTCAATATGCCGTCTTTATCCTGTTATTGGTGGCTTTATTGTTGTCTTTATCCTTCCATGAGTACGGTCATGCGATCGTCGCAAAATTCGAAGGAGACAATACTGCTCAGCAGCTAGGCCGACTCACCATCAACCCGATCAAGCATATAGACCCCTCGGGTCTGATCATGGTGATCTTGATCGGAATCGGTTACGCGAAACCTGTACCCGTAGATCCGCGTCAGTTTCGCTCTACGTTTTCCTATCTCAAGGTCGCCCTCGCCGGTCCGGGTATGAACCTCTTACTCGCAATCGTCAGTTGGAATTTTTTCCTGATCCTTAAAAATCAGGGAATAGAAAATGATGGAATAGATTTATTCTTTATTTTGTTTGCCCAGATTAATTTGCTGCTGATGACTTTCAATCTTATTCCTTTAGGACCTCTGGATGGGCACTATGTGCTGCCCTACTTTCTTCCTCGGAAGCTCTCTTATCAATATCGCGTTCTCAATGAGCGCTACGGGCTTTGGGTGCTCCTGATCCTACTGGTTCTGACTTATTCCCTGCTGCCACTGGAGCAATACATGGGGAGTTATACGATGTGGGTGCTAGAGGCAATCAGCTGGGTGTGAGAGACAAAGAACCTTGATATTTAACGTTGATAAGAACAATGAATGATCTGGAAGTAGTAGTTGCCGGGGGCGGTAATGCGGCGCTATGTGCCGCGATCACTGCCAGGGAGAAAGGCGCCTCCGTGACACTGTTCGAATCAGCCCCCAGTAACATGCGCGGAGGCAACACTCGGCATACTAGAAACCTGCGCGCGAGTCACATTGGCCCTCTTGAAACCCTTGAGGAGTCCTATAGCGAAGACGAGTTTTGGGACGATATTCTGAAAGTAACTCAGGGCAATACCGATGAGAAGCTCACACATTTAATGATAAAACAAAGCAGCTCTCTGATGTCTTGGCTGAAGGAACGCGATGTCCATTTCCAACCCGCACTTAGCGGGACATTGAGCCTGCATCGAACAAACGCCTTCTTTTTAGGAGGAGGTAAAACACTCCTAAACAAACTTTACTCGCACGCCGAAAAAATAGGAGTCAAGGTAAGATACGATTCAGAAATTACGTCAGTCTCAATTTCTAACAATCGAGCCCATTCAATCGACGTCAAAACAGCAACCGATACAACAACCTATGGCATCAAACATCTGATCGCAGCGAGCGGTGGTTTTCAGTCTAACGAGGAATGGATGCGCGAGGCCTGGGGCAAAAAAGCGGACAATTTTTTGATCCGAGGAACACCTTATAATCGGGGCACTCTGTTGAAGGCGCTCATCAATGCGGGTGCCAAAACAGTGGGCGATCCTACCCAGTGTCACGCGGTTGCCATCGATGCGCGAGCACCCAAATACGATGGTGGTATCGTCAGTCGACTCGACAGCGTGAGTTTTGGCATCGTCGTAAACCAGGAAGGCCACCGTTTTTATGACGAGGGAGAAGACTTTTGGCCTAAACGATACGCGATCTGGGGCAGACTCGTCGCTCAACAGCCTGGCCAAATTGCTTACTCCATCGTCGATAACAAAGTTAAAGAACAGTTCATGCCCTCGATTTTTCCTCCGATCGAAGGATCAAGCCTTGAAGATTTAGCGGCCAAGCTTAAGATTGATCCGTCAATTCTTAAGGCCACCGTTGAGCAATTCAACCGAGCCGTTCAACACGGCGATTACGACTCCTCTAAATTGGATGGCAAACAAACACTCGGGCTTAGTCCAGACAAAACCAACTGGGCTTTGACCTTGGACTCTCCCCCTTTCCTTGCTTATCCATTAAAGCCTGGTATCACCTTCACCTACCTCGGGCTAAAAATAAATGAGCGTGCTGAAGTGCTTAACACAGACGATACACCCTTTGATAATGTCACGGCAGCCGGAGAGATCATGGCAGGAAACATCTTGGGCGAAGGTTATTGTGCGGGCACAGGCATGACGATCGGTGGAGTATTTGGCAGAATCGCTGGTAACGTTTCCCCATGAACACTTCTGTAATAGTTAAAGAGTCCCAAGCCGAAGACGAACTGCGCCGGATGATGACCGTCTGCAACGCCTGCCGCTATTGCGAGGGGTTCTGTGCGGTATTCCCTGCCATGACGCAGCGGCGAGAGTTCACGTCAAATGATCTCACTTATCTGAGTAATCTCTGTCACAACTGCAATGCCTGTTACCATGGTTGCCAGTACATCGCTCCCCACGAATTCGACATCAATATCCCAAAAAAAATGGCTGAAATACGAGGCAACTCCTATGAACAATTTGCCTGGCCACAACGCCTTTCAGGCTTGTTCGAACGCTCTGGGCTTTCAACCACCCTCGCGGTGACTTTTTCTATGTTGTTGATTTTTTCGCTTCTATTGGTTTTAAAAGATCCAGCGACTTTAATTCAGGCCGAAACTGGACCTGGGTCTTTTTATCGCGTCATCACGCATCAATTGATGGTGATCAGTGCAGGTTCTACTTCGACCTTTGCGCTGATAGCCATAAGCATAGGATTGTGGAGATTCTGGCGACATTGTGCGCTCGAGAAACTACGAATGATTGACCTTATCACGGCTTTCAACAATGTGGCCAAGCTCACCTATCTGGGGGGTGACCAGCAGGAGGGCTGTAACGACGTCGACGATTCATTTTCAAATCACCGACGCTATTTCCACCAAGGTGTGATGTGGGGATTTATGATGTGTTTCGCTTCCACATGCGTCGCGACTTTTTATGACTACTTTCTAGAGCTGGAGGCTCCTTACGGATACCTCTCGATACCGGTACTACTTGGCACCATAGGAGGGATCGGGATGGTCATTGGCTGCATTGGTCTTTGGGTGATCAAGTTACACAGCGACCCAAATCCGCGCGCTTCAATGCAATCAGGACTGGATTATTCGTTCATCATCATGCTATTTCTATCGAGCGCAAGCGGGCTCATCCTTCTGGTTTTAAGAGAAACCTCGCTGATGCCAATCTTACTGGCGATACACTTGGCGATAGTCCTCTCGCTGTTCGTCATGCTCCCCTACAGCAAATTCGTGCACGCAGGCTATCGCTTCATCGCCCTGATCAAGTTTTCACAGGAAACCAATCGTGACCGACAACACTAGCCCAGTAACAAAGCTACTCGCTAAACTCGATCTGAAAGCCATTTCTGCCAATGAGTTCGTTGGCGGGTCAGGTGTCGGAGGGGTAACTGTAGAAAATCGCCTTTTTGGAGGCCTTCTGGTTGCGCAAGCTTTCATGGCGGCAGCACAAACCAGCTCACTCAAATTACACTCACTACACTCTTACTTTTTAAGGCCTGCCAGACCCAATCAGCCGATTCACTTCAAGGTCTCGTCCATCAAGGAAGGAAAAAACTTTCATGTGCGACTTGTTGAGGCAGTACAAGCTGAGAGCGAAATTTTTCATATGCAGGCAAGCTTCACCCGAGAACTTGAGGGTCCTAGCCATCAGGACATCGTACCCGAGGTGGCCGAGCCTGAATCTTGCCCGAATCGCGATGAACTCAGAGGACGAGACAAAAACGACGCGCCCATCGATGTGCGAATGGCAACACCCATCACAGCATCAGAAGCACTTCCTCCTGAACAACATATCTGGCTTAAACCAACTGACAATCTGCCGGAAAACCCCAATCTGCATCTCGCCTTACTCATTTATGCGAGCGATCGAACACTCCTCGACACCGCTTGGAGGCCGCATGCACATTTAGGCGAACACACGGGCGCCAGTCTAGACCACGCCGTATGGGTCCATAACACAACGAACTTTAACAAGTGGCATCTTTATACCATGAACAGTCCAGCCTCCGGTTCAGGGAGAGGACTAGCCTTTGGAGGCATTCATGACGAAAACGGGAGAAGAATACTCAGCACGGCCCAGGAAGGCGTCATGCGCCTAAAGGATTAATACTCTAAAAGCCCTGCGCTGATCTTCTGTTTCAGTCAAAAATCACCCAGTCGCTCACCAGTATCATCTATATCGGGATACTCTTTGGCCAACTCGGCGCTCAGAGCGTCGGGCATCGACAGAGCCTCCTCGGACAGTCGGTAAAGGTCTTTGATCGCACCTAACGCAGAACGCGAATTTCGGGCGATACTCTCCGCACAATCCAAAGTAACTCGATCAAGATCTTCTCTGGTTTCCATTGCTTGATTAGCAATTCCAAGTTCTACTGCTTCGGCGCCAAGAAAAGTTCGAGCCGTATAGGAAAGTTCCTTTGCTCGACGAATCCCAACAGCCTGAGATAAAGTTTGAGTCATTCCCCAGGTTGGTCTCAGACCGAACTTCGCGTGCGTATCACCAAACTTGGTGTCTACGGTCGTCAAAACAAAGTCACAGTGCAAAGCCATTTCAAGAGCGCCGGTAAAGCAAGCACCATGAACCTTCGCGATGACAGGACACCGACAATCACGAATCGCGGTATACGCTACTCGAGCCGGCTCATCAAAGAGGTCACCCACTTTACCTCCTTTCGGATTGATACCCTGGAGGACCTTCAGATCGACTCCCGCCGAGAACGCCTTGCCCTTGCCTTCTAAAATCACTACGACAATGGATAAATCGTTTTCGATGAGCCCGAGTAATCGTGCGAGCTCTTCAAGCATTTCCGGTCGAAAAGCGTTAAGCGCATCAGGCCGGTTCAATCGAATAAAACACACCGCTCCAGATTGCTCTATCTCAACCATGGATATTGAAGACTCTATCATCATGCCTTCCCTTCAGATTCTAGTTTTTGACGCAGCTCAGGATCTATCGCCGGATACACATGGGGGTTCCACTTAGAGGACAACCCCAGTTCGTTGTCTTTCCTCTGCCAGTTGTCTCGGCCTAAACGAGGCGTCACCAAGCCCCACTGAAGGAGCGAATCGGCGTTATCTCTAATTGCCTCCATCACACTGTGAGGCTTAAGACCTAGCTGCGTCACACACTTTTCCAAAACCGCTACAGGAGACCGATAGGTCGATCCCTCCTCGCTATTGCCAGCAATGGCAAGGTCAGGATATAAATCCTGAAGTATCGATTGAAGCTCTTCCTGTTTTATCAGTCCAGACTCATCCGTCGCGACCAAATTATATCGTTGTCCATTTGTGTTTTCGGTATTTTCAGCGATCAGTACCTGCGCTTCAGCGACATCCCGAACATCAACAATATTCCAGAACATTCTTCGATGACCATAACCTTCCAACATATCGCCTATTCTTGTCTGCCAGGCCCAGGGTCGCTGGTGACCCGCGGCCAACAATGGCCCAATCACGTGACACGGACACACACCAAACGCATCAAACCCGTTGGCTTCACCTTCTAAATAGACGAGTCGCTCCGATTCGACCTTGGTCATCGCGTAGGCGACCTCTCGATTCTTAGCAACCACATCCATATTCCATTCTGACCCTTCCCGGCGCATCTCTTGATTCATGTCCGCCCAGGACTCTTCTGTGTATTGATAGCCTTCCTCACACGGATGTCCCACCGCGGCAAAGGAACTGGTATAGACCAATCGACGAACGCTTCCCGATTTCTTAATCGAGTCGATAACTAATTTAGTCGCGTCAACACCACCCTCATAGACTTTAATGGGCGTTGAGCCTTCCAGGTTGCCCATTTCTGCGGCCGCATGAAAAACGCAAACGGCTCCTTGAAACACCTCATCGTAGGCTCCCGCTTGCATCATGTCGCATGAAAAGAGCTCTACCGTTCCCGGACCAATCTGATTCATAGCATGCAGATGCGCATTAGCCGGCACATTGGAAGCATCTCTAACACAGGCCCTAACCTGGTAACCGCGTTTCACCAAATTCAGCACGATGTGAGAACCTATAAAACCCCCGCTTCCTGTCACAACCACAGGACCGGTCTCCTTCGTCACGAAACTACCACTCATCATCCTCCCCCTTTTTTAAACCTGAGATCACTACTCCGACATTGCTAGGGTGCCCAAAGCACAAGAATAGGTTATCTAGGACTTTCGAAACTCTTTCGGGATTTTAGGCTCAGAGGCTAGACCTACCAGACAGAGTCCTTTAATCAGAATCCAGGTAGCATCCAGTTGCCACCACTTCAGCCCATGTTTAGCCGAGCTTGGGTAATAATGATGGTTGTTGTGCCAGCCCTCTCCAAAACCGAGTAACCCGATAAGCCAGTTATTAGTACTTGCGTCATTCGAGTCGTAGTCCTGTTGTCCCCAACGATGACAGACGGAGTTCACTGAAAATGTCACGTGCCATAAAAACACAGTGCTCACAAAGAAACCCCATACCAGGCACTGTAACCCTGTGACCCCGCTTTCGGGATACCAATAGGACAGCAAAACTCCCAGAGCAAAAAGGCCTAACATCTGTAAAGCGAGGATCCAAACATAATGTCTTTGGAGAAACTTAAGTTCCGGATACTTGAACAGATCTCGAGAATTTGACCCTTGTTCATGGAAGGCCTCGTTGCTCATCATCCAGCCCATGTGAGATTTCCACATACCTTTTGTGACTGGAGAGTGAATATCTTCCTCTTTGTCAGTATCTCGGTGGTGAGCTCGATGGTGAGCAACCCACCACAGGGGCCCACCTTGGACGGCAAGGCTGCCTGCGAGCGAACACAAAAACTGGATCACACGGTTGGTTTTAAAGGAACGGTGTGCCAGTAGGCGGTGATAACCGGTCGTTACCCCCATTCCTCTGATTACATACATCGCAATGGCAACCAACAGGGCTGGCCAACTGAATCCAACAAAAATTACGGCAAAACAAGCTAGGTGCATGGCGATCATCACCACCATGACGGCTTTAGCCTGAAAACCAAGGGTTTCCCCTGAGGACATCTCTTTCGCTTGATCAATACTCATAGACTTTTCTTAAAATTCCGCTATTGATCTTGAAGGCGCTTACCTTCCCGCAAACAACAACAGAATTTGAACTATCCTCCCTGAATAAAACAAAACGCCTTGTCCCAGCATGCACACTGTATCTAATATTGATAAAAAACAAAATTTGTAATAAATAAGAGTTGATTGTAGGCAATTCAATTATTAGGGGAAGATTTTGAGCGATTCAGACACCAATTTAAATACTGCACTAGACTCACTCCAATCCAGGATCGGTCAGTCCAGCCCAGCAACCGACTGGTTTGAAGTGACACAAGACAGGATAGATGGTTTTGCTGAGGTGACGATGGATCATCAATGGATTCACGTTGACGTTGAGAAAGCTAAATCAGGACCCTTTGGAGAGCCCATCGCCCACGGACACCTTACACTGTCGATTATGGGGCATTTACCAAAAACAGAGAGCGTGCCTGGCCCAAAACTCGACGGTCAAAAACTCTCTATAAACTATGGATTCGACAAAGTCAGATTTCCTTCTCCCGTGCCAGTAGGCGCTAAAATTAGAGCAACCAGCACTCTAAAGCGAGCTGAGATCAAGGGTGGAATGATTGAAACAATGAACGAAGTGGTGGTCGAGGTGGAGGGTCAGCAGAAGCCTGCCGTGGTCGCTGAAAGTCTTGGAAGACTCGTGTTCTGAATAAAGAAAAGAAAACACGGCTAGTATTTTTTTCTTCATGGAAAGTATCATTAGCCACCGCCTCATTTGAGGTAATATCACTGGCTAGGGGAGAGCATGTGAACAAACTGTCAGAACAACAATTACAACAATGGAACACACACGGCTATCTTCATCTAGAATCGGTCCTGGATGAAGAACAAGTAGTCCATTTCGTTTCAGAGATGGACCGTATCAGAGCCATACCTGGCTATGAACCCGACAATAATCCTGAACTGCCGATTGGACATTACAAGTGGCTTGAATCGGCGAAGGATTTAGATCCCGAAGGTTTTATGGATAGACGAGACTTGCTTATTTA
>CAJWGQ010000113.1 GCA_913041025.1 uncultured Gammaproteobacteria bacterium
TGATTGAGTCATGGGAGAGGAATACTGGCAGATTGGGAGCTAACTTGTCAGTACCTGTGAGCCTAATGCCGTGATCTAACGTGGCAGCGAATAAAGTGATTTGGGTCAATTTCAACTAGTGGAGGCCGTTTACTCGCACACTGCGACTCAGCGATTGTGCATCTGCTTACATAAGGACAACCTTTTGGCGGTTCAATAGCATTGGGCAGCTCTCCCAAAATCACGGGCTCTTTATAGATCTTCCGACGATCGGGGTCCGGAATTGGAATAGCAGAGATCAAAGCCTGAGTGTATGGATGGCACGATTTAGCGAAAATATCCGCAGTGGGGCCTTCCTCAACGATTACACCTAAATACATTACTTTGACCATATCAGATATGTGTCGAACAACAGATAAATCATGAGAAATAAACAGATAAGAGAGACCTAGTTCTTTTTGTAGACGAGCGAGTAGGTTTAGAATTTGGCTTTGAATCGATACATCTAAGGCACTTACCGGCTCATCGCAAACGACTAACTTCGGAGACATTGTTAGCGCTCTAGCGATTACCACCCTTTGCCGCTGCCCACCTGAAAGCGCTTGAGGTGACCGGCCTAGTAGGTCAGGGTTCAGTCCTACCATTGTCATTAAATCGCGCGTTCTATTTTCTATTTGCCGCTTGGGAAACCCCGAAATTTTCATAGGCTCGCCGATGGCCCGACCTACGCTTAATTTGGGGTTGAGTGCTGAAACTGGATCTTGAGAAACAACTTGCATTTGGCTCCACACTTGTTTTCTTTCGTTTTTATTCAAAGCAGCTAAGTTTGTGCCTTCAAAGAAAATTTCCCCTTCGGTTGTTTCAATAATGCCAAGTATCGCCCTTGCAACTGAGGACTTCCCACAACCCGACTCACCGACTAGTGCAACAGTTTGCCCATGATTAATTCGTAAATTAACGCCATCAACGGCACGCAGAGTTGAATGCCTTTCTAAGAAGCTGTGCCTCTTTAATTTGTAATTAACTTTAAGATTAACTGCATCTAATAAATACATAGTTTAAAGCGGAGAAAAACACGCGGCCCCGTCGACCCCCGGTAAAAGCACTGGCCTTTCCTTACAATCGTCAACCGCACGATCGCAACGCGGGAAGAATCTGCATCCACTCCGCTGGTCTCCCGGCGACGGCACACTCCCGCTAATAGTGAATAACTCTTCTTTTCGAGGCCGGTCAACGCGTGGCAAGGTTTGAAGCAACATTTGCGTATAAGGATGGTGTGGCAAGGCAAATATGTTTTCTACTGAGCCTCTCTCCACTATCCGACCACCGTACATTACGGATACATCGTCTGCGATTTCGGCTACAACCCCCATGTCATGGGTAATAAGAAGTACAGACAAGCCCAGTTCCGATGACAGTTCGGATAACAGCTGTAATATTTGAGCTTGAACCGTAACGTCAAGAGCCGTAGTAGGCTCATCCGCTATCAACAATTTAGGTTTAGAAACTAAAGCAGAGGCAATCATTGCTCGCTGACACATACCGCCGGATAACTCGTATGGTAATTGTTTAGCTCTTATCTCCGGTTGAGGAATACCAACCCGCTCCATAAGTTCTATGGCTTTAGAAAAGGCTCTCTTTCCGCTCGCAATTCCATGAACCTCTAAACTCTCCGCAACCTGAACGCCCACCGGAGCGAGAGGGTTCAAGGAACCAACCGGCTCTTGAAATATCATAGAAATCTGCCGACCACGTAAGCTAGACATTTCCCTTTCGGACAGCTCAGCTATGTTTAAACTATCAAATTCTATCCTTCCTTGTATCAATTCGAGGTTGTTACTCAGAAGTCCAATAACGGCGAGCGCTGTAAGGGATTTTCCCGAGCCACTCTCACCAACAAGCGCACTAATCTTTCCACCCTTAACGTCTAAATCAACGCCATCAACCAAATGTAGTCCATTTGAAGCTACTGTCAGTCCTTGAATTGACAACAAAGGCATTTTAGCTCTCCGCTATCGCGGCAGCCCAAGGGCTATTTGGGTGCGCCGCTCCAATGTTTTTACCATTGCCACATCCCGAAGTTACCAGTGAAGGAACTGCGAAGTTTACTGGAAGCAATGTATCTTCAACAATTCGAGTTTTGTGATGTTGAGCTACGCTTTGAAGTGTTTCAGCCGAAAAAGCCCGATTTATAAGTAGAGTATCAGAGCTCGTGTCTATCCTCGGGGCATGCATAGCCTCTTCTGGTGAGTAATTGAGATCGACCAAATAAGACAAGATCTGTGCGACTGCGGGCACTATTTTGCGGCCTCCGGCTGCGCCTAGGGCTATTTCCGGCTTCTTACCCCTCACAGCAATTACAGGGCTCATGTTTGCAAGTGGTTTTTCACCGGGTGCTATTGAATTTGGTCTGTCTCTACGTGGGTCGAACCACATCATCCCATTGTTTAGAAGGATTTCCAGATCAGGCACCATGACCTTTGAACCAAAGCGGGACAACAATGTGTTTGTTAGAGCAACCATATTGCCTTTTCGATCCACAACAGACACGTGACTAGTGCAACTATCTTTCCCCGCAGCATGCCCCATTGTTTCAAGCCTCAACCGATCGGCTGCCATCAGCGCGTTCGCATAGGCGAGGGTTATCTCTGGCTCGCTAGCTGCAGAGAGATCAACGCGTCCTAGACTTGCTAATGCTGCTAGTAAAGTGGGCCCCCCGGAAAGCTGGGACATCGCATAAACCTCTCGGCCTTTGTACTGAAGGCTGAGCGGCGCACGCCATTCCGATTGGTAGTTTCTTAGATCGTTCTTAGTCAGCCGGGAACCATACTGGCAAAGCGATTTCAGCATTTTATGGGCGATTTCTCCCTCGTAAAAATCATCGGCGCCTTCTTTTGCAAGCCGCTCCAAAAACGTTACATTTTGCGGCAATCTCAAAAAGTAACTGTTAGGAAATTCTGGAGACGTTTTCCGCCGACTCTGATTAAGGAACGCTGAAGCGGCTGCAGCATTCTTCGAAAGACCATCACGATCATTAGCAATCGCTAGCTCAGCGAACCAGTCGATTCGCATGCCCCTCGCTGCCAACTCGATGGTTGGAGCTATTACTTCATCCCACCTCAGCGACCCATAACGTTGCAGAGCAGCCGACAAACCGTGAACCGTGCCAGGCACACAAATTGATTTTGGGCCAATAAGGTTGTTATTGTTCTTCACCCTAGGCCAATCGAACCAATCACCATCGTTACCTTCTACCAAAATGTAGTCACATGACTGAATGCCTGCTGCCGCTCGGACGCCGAAGTCTAAAGTAGCAACCTCCCCATCCGAGTTTGCAAACAAGAGGAAGCCCCCTCCGCCAAGACCTGATAACCATGGTTCGACAACCGAGAGGGCGAAAGCCGCGGCTATCGCTGCATCCATAGCGTTTCCCCCGCGCGCTAAAATCTCGCAGCCCACGCGTGATGCCTCATAGTGTTGAGTCGAAATCACGCCATCGTAGCTTTCGACCTGTGGCTTACGAACGGACCATGTGTGATATGATTCTGACGCTGCTGAGAGCTTGCTTGGCTGCAATGATTTACCTTTTGGAAGAGGACCTCTGACTTACTGCGAGACCTGAAGGCAGTCTGACTTCAAGCTTCTTGCTAAGCGTCTCATGATACTTGGCTAATTCTCCGCAGGTCGTTATCCAGACAGAAAGATCTTCCCGGATTTTAGTGAAGAGCTCTTCCAGCTTCGTTACTCTCGAAGGTCGCCCTGAGATCCAGTCGTGAATGGTAAGCATAAAAAGCCCGCCAGAGCTGGCCTGCGCGTCTGCGTCGTTCGCCCATTGTGTAATTACCTCATTATCCCCTGCCGGCATATGGTCTCCCGGACCTAAGAATTTAAAATAAACAGCGTCGTCGTTATTCCAGAAAACTGGGATCTCAGTGACACCGTCTATAGTGTATGGAGCATCAAAACCCATGAGGCTGGAGTCCCAAAGCCCTACCCTCTTGAGCTCACTAAACATGAAAGGCGTCATCTCCCAAGCTGGCGAGCGGAACCCTGCGGGTTCTTGACCTGTTTGCTTTTTGAAGAGTTCAATCGCACTGCCAAGTGAGTCAGCGAACTGCTGATCTGAGATATCGCCGACTAATTCGTGATAGTAACCGTGCAAAGCTATCTCATGACCGCGCTCTATGAGCCCCGGTAAAAGGTCAGGGTTATCTTCTGCAACAACACCTGGTACAAAAAAACTGCCTTTTATTGAAATCGAGTTCAACATTTTAACGATGCGGGCAAGACCGACACGCATCCCATATTGCCGATGATCCGCGATCGCAACTGTTTTTGGCAATTTATCACGATGTTGCCAAAGGTAAGGTGCGTTGGCATCTACATCTACACTAAAGCATGCTGCTGAATTTTTGCCTTCTGGCCAGATGTAGTTCGATTGGTCCCAGATCATAGTGCTCTCTTTTTCTCTTGATAAACATCCATCGTGCCGGCCGAATTGCCGCCATCGACCGACAGAGTTGTTCCTGTAATATTGCGAGCCGCGCTTGAAGCAAGATACAAGGCCGCCTGGCCGATGTCATTTTTTGATATCTCGCCTCCGAGGGGGATTGATGACAACACCTGCTCAACGTGTTCTTCACTTAAGTGCGAAACTGACGAACCTTTCGCAAACCCGGGCTCCAAACAATTCACCCTTATTCCGTATTCAGCAAGTTCCAGAGCAAATCCTTTGCTCATTCGATCCAGTGCTGTCTTTGACATACAATACGTCACGGCAGTACGGCGCATCTTACGAGCAGCCCCAGAGGATATATTTACGAAACTCCCCTTGATCTCTTCTCGAATCATTTGCAAGGAAAAGCCTCTCATTAGGGCGAATGGAGCCCGCACGTTAACACTCATAATTTGGTCCCAATCTTCGATTCGCATATCAAGAAGAAATGAAGACGGGTATATCCCAGCGTTATTAACGACAATGTGTGGCGCTCCCCACTCCTCGCTAACCGATTCCAACAATTTTTGCAGTCCTAAATCAGTTGTCAGGTCTGCCGACACTGCAAACCCTTCAAGCTGGTCTGCTGATGTATCTGATGAGCAAACGATTGCACCCTCCGCAAGGAAGTGTTCGACCAACATTCTTCCAATAATTCCATCTGCGCCTGTGATCACGACGCGTTTCCCTACAAATTCATCATCAAAATTCACGATTCAGTACCCCCATATTTCGGTAAGCCGCCGACGCGCTCACCGATTGTGTTAGCGCTCAAAACCAAAATGAACAAACCTACCCCTGGAAATGTTGAGATCCACCACGCTGTACTCACATAATTACGCCCAGTGGATAGCATTGATCCCCAACTCGCTGCTGGCGGCTGTACTCCCAGACCTAAAAAGCTTAACCCAGCTTCAAAGAGAACCATAAGGCCAAACTCCAAAGTTGCGATAACTAAAATCTGATTAAAAATATTTGGGAAGATGTGGGTCCTGAGCACATGCAGGGTAGTGGCTCCCATTGCATTTGAGATAACAACGAACTCTCTATTCGCCAAGCTCAATGTTTGCGCGTGGGCAACTCTTGCATATCGGGGCCAACGCGAAAGACTCAGCACCAGTATGACATTTACTATTCCTGGCCCGAGAATAGCAACCAACAAAATTGCGAGAAGTATCGCAGGAATTGAGAGAAAAACATCAACAAGTCTCATGAGTATCTGCTCAAACCACCCCCGGTGGTGGCCGGCAAGCATCCCTAAAGCCGTACCGGCTACCCCCGAAAAAATAACCGAAAGAAAAGCCACAGACACGGATATTCTTGCCCCGTAGATCACTCTGCTCAGAACGTCTCTACCGAGTTCGTCTGAGCCAAGCCAAAATACCCCGCCGTTGACTTCAAATCCTGGTGCTTTTAATCTCGCAAGCAGATGCTGTCGATCAGGGTCGAAAGGCGAAATCCAAGGTGACAAGATAGCCATCACAATGAAAATAACCAGAAACAAATAAGGCCAAAATTGTGCAATTGCGCGTCTCAGTACAAAAGTAGCTTCTTTCAGGTATTCCATTTCATAGCCGAATGCGAGGATCGATAATTGAATAAAGCAGGTCCGATATAAGGTTGGCGGATACTGTAATAAAAGAACCGAGTAGTACAATTATCTGAACTACTGCAAAGTCCCTCGCAGCAATACTCTGCATAGTCAGAAGACCAAGGCCAGGCCATGCAAAAACAGTTTCAACAACAACGGCACCTGCAAGCAATTGAGAGACTTCAATCGCACTTATTGAGACTATGGGAACTAGAGAATTCCGCAATAGGTGCTTTCGCACCAGTCGCGCACCGCGAACGCCTCGTGCGCGAGCGGACCTTATGTAATCCTTCTCGAGCTCTTCTAGTACTGCGGTTCTCGTCATTCGCGCGTAGGTCGCTAACGAAAGGAGCCCAAGAGAAATCGATGGCATGATCAAATGCGAAAGACTCCCTGTCCCTGACGTGGGAAGCCATTGCAGCCAAACCCCAAAAACTAAGATCATCACAATGCCAGACCAGAATGTGGGCAACGATTGGCATGCTAAGACAAACGCCATTAGCCACTTCGATACTTGGCGGCGAGCAGTAAAAGCCATAATCAGCCCGAGCGGGAATCCACAAACCATCGAAAAGGCAAGAGCCCCAATCGCTAGCTCGAGAGTCTCGGGAATCCGACTGGTAATGATTTCACTCACAGGCGCATTCCGGACAAAACTAAAACCAAAATCTAGTTTAAAAGTATCAAATAGGAAATTCGCATATTGAGACCAAACCGGCTGATCAAGGCCCATTACCTCACGCATGACCTTTATATCATCATCCGTCGCGGTCTCTGGCAAGAGGAGAGCGACGGGATCTCCAGTAAGACGCTGTAAAAAAAATACCAGGGAGACCACACCGAAAATTGTAAGTGCGGCTTGGCTGAACCGAAAAACGAGGAAACGAATCACTTCAGCGGGCAATTCTCATTCTATTTAGAAACATGCTTTCGTTCGCTGTTGGTACGAAGTTGAGGTCGACTGACGCACCGTACAGCACAGTTGCCTGATACAGCGGCAACATAAGGTATTCCTCCCTTACTATTTGATGAACCTGATCATAAGCTTCCTGCCGTACCTCAGAGTCTAGCGAGGATCTTGCGGCCTCTAACAATTCATCGAGATGGGTGTTTTTGACACGACTCCAACTACTACTTGAGTGCAGCAATGGATAGACTACCCCATCCGCGTCTTGACAGGCACAAGACCACCGACCGAAACTAAGCTCACTATTTCTATTCGATGGAGATGTGACAATTTCCAGATATCTCGGCATATCTGACATTGAAATAGCGATGTTGAAACCAACATCATTAAGCATTTGTTGAATGGCTTGGACTATTCTTTGGTCGAATACCGGGGAAGTAGCTAGGGTTGCTGGTGAACTTGCGAGCGCCTGATTGGCAGATACAATCGCCCTCGCGCGTGCAACGTCGAATTCAAAAGGAGGAACGGTAGCATCGAAGCCAAAATGAGATGGAGTTAACATCTGGGCAATAGGGACCTCGCCCGCCTGCAACAGACCCTCTATTATTCCCTGCCTATCAATCGCCATACTCGCAGCTCGGCGCATCTCAAGATTATTGAAGGGCGGTTTCTCAAGGTTTAGCCCGAGATATCCAACCCGCTCGGAAAGAGCCGAAAGAACCTTTCCTGTGCCGCCAGAGTTTATTTGCTGTGCGAAGTCAGCATCAATCGAGACCACTAAATCTGCTGTCCCTGCTCTTAGGTCAGCCACACGAGTTGCAACGTCTGGCACGGACCTAAAGGTCGCGCGAAGAAACGGCCCAACATCTCCCCAATAGTCCTCATTGCGGATGAGCTTGACCATATTGCCTCTATCCCATTCAAGAAAAGCATATGGCCCAGAACCTATCGGCGCATCGTTGAATTTGCTGTCCCCAACTTTTGAGACTATATGCTCGGGCACTATGGATAGCTTTACTAACTGAGCAAGCAGGGTCGGATATGGATCAGCAGTAATAATTATCACTGAATTTCCTTCCGCAACAGCATCGACAATTTTATTAAACTGGCCAAGCTGGGGAGACCCAAAATCTGGATCGGTGATCCTCTTTATAGAAAAAACAACGTCAGAGGGTTTAAGGGGTTCCCCATCATGAAAAAAAATACCTTCGCGAATGGTGAGCTCCAGTGTCGTTTCCGTTGTCTGCTCCCAAGTCTCAGCCACCTGTCCAACGATCTTGCCTTCATTGTCACGCGCAAGCAGATTGTCGAAAATGTTGCGATACACATAATAAGACGAAGGATTCCATTGCACATGTGGGTCCAAAGAAGCAGGCTCTCCTGAAAGATCAATGACAATATCTTCTTCGGTCACCGCAAAAGCAGACAGACAAACGAAAGCCATAAATAGAACAGCGAGGCCCTTTGGGAAAAGTGCCAGAAAAACCCATTCCTCAGGGAGGGGCATTTCTATCAGTACTCCTTTCGTCACCGTCTTGTCCTTCAATGGCTTAGGTTGTTTTTAAGAAAGGCCCGGGAAGGCTTATTGCGCAGAACTCGACCCTTCGGCCTTGTTTAACCCTGCATACTCATATATGGCCGTGGCGATGGACTTCTCCATACCGGCCATACCATAGGTATTCCCTGCGCCTTCAACGATAAAGTATTCGTTAGCAGCATGGGATCCGCCCCCGCCACCAACGTAACCATCCGCAATGGGGATATCGTAGACATCACCAGCGAACAAATAGGCCGGCCAGTACCCACCAAGAATGGTCTCTTCAAGAATAGGCTCAGGATTGCCGGCACCAAAGGTTTCTCTCATCTCTCGTACGGCCATCGCTAGTTCATTATCGTCATCCATCTTCGCCCAGGGAACGTCACCAACAACGTTGATCTCCACATCTTCATAGCCGTGCTTGTCTAAGTGCACCCTGAGCTTTGCCACTATGTCGGGGCCCGTTTGATTGGGCACGTATCTAAAATTATGCTTGGAGACTATACGATTTGGTAGAATTGCTCCTGAGCCACCCTCAAACATATTGCCTGCCCAGATTCCGTCGAGGTTCATCGATTGTCCGTAACGAGATAGCTTTTGAACTTCGTAGGGATCGTCTGAGATAAAGCGAGCCACACCGAGGCGCTCTGCCGCAACGGTAACATCATAATCCTCTGCAGCCTCTCGCAAAATCGCCTCCTCATCCTCTGTAAGAGGCACAACATCGTCGTAAAAACCATCGATCAAGACTTCATTTCCGGTATCATCTACCAATGTAGCAAGCATCTTGATGTGGCGCCATGCAGGAGCATCGACCTGCCGCTTCC
>CAJWGQ010000114.1 GCA_913041025.1 uncultured Gammaproteobacteria bacterium
GCCATTCTTTCTTCTTAAAAGTCTTAACAATTAGCAAACAAATCAAGAAGAACTATAAATTCTAATACAATTCAATAACAATGAGCGCCGATATTTAAATTAGGCTGGAAAACTTTATTATGACGACCGGAACCTAAATATGTCTATTAGAAGAATCGGCGGAGGAAATGAAAAACATTAATCTCATCAAATCAAAGAATTTGTTCAAAAGAGCTCTAAATTCGATAGCTGGTGGCGTTAATTCTCCAGTGAGATCTTTCAAGAACGTTGGAGGGGAACCAATATTTTTCGACAGCGCCCAAGGCTGCTACCTTTATGATGTCGATGGCAATAGATTTATAGACTACGTCGGATCCTGGGGACCCATGATTTTAGGACATAGCGCGACCGTAACACAACAAAGTGTCCTTGCTCAGCTAGAAAAAGCCACTAGTTTCGGTGCGCCTACATTAGTAGAAATCGAATTAGCTGAAAAAATAATAGAGCTCGTGCCTAGCATAGAAAAAGTTAGGATGATGAACTCTGGCACGGAAGCAACTATGACCGCCGTCCGTCTTGCCAGGGGGTTCACAGGCAGGGACATCGTGATCAAATTTGAGGGCTGCTACCACGGCCACGCCGACGTTTTACTAGCAAAAGCAGGAAGCGGCGTTTTAACTCTCGGTATTCCAGATACCCCAGGCATACCTGAATCTGTTACTAGCAATACAGTTGTATTGCCTTTCAACGATATAGATGCTGTGAAGCAGACCTTTTTAAATTACGCCGATCAAATTGCTGCTATTATTGTCGAACCAGTTGCGGGGAATATGGGATGCATACCGCCCGCATCCGGTTACCTAGAAGTACTTCGAGAACTAACCGAACAGAGCGGTTCTTTGCTTATATTCGATGAGGTTATGACCGGCTTTAGGTTATCAAAGGGGGGGGCCCAAGAAGTTTATGACGTTAAGCCAGACCTTACCGCGCTGGGGAAAATCATTGGCGGCGGATTACCGGTGGGCGCACTGGGTGGAACTGCTCAGATCATGGAATACTTGGCCCCTCTTGGCCCAGTATATCAAGCCGGAACGCTTTCAGGAAACCCACTAGCTATGAACGCAGGTTTATCCGTCTTGAATCAACTTGATAATAAGATGTACAGGAATTTAAATGAAACTACAGAATACCTATGCTCCAAACTGAAAGAACTATTTGAAGCCTATTCTTGTCAGGTATCAATAAATCACGTCTGCGGTATGTTTAGTATATTTTTTGGAGTTGAGACCGTAGAGAATTTTGATGAGGTTAATAAATCTGATACAGAAAAATACAGCCGGTTTTTCTATGCCATGTTGAATCGAGGAATTTATTTAGCCCCTTCTCCGTATGAACTCGCGTTTCTTGGCACCTCACATAACCAAAGTATCTTAGATGAGACTTTAAAAGCTGCTGAAGATACATTAAAGAACAAAGAATTATGAGATGAATATGAAAGATGTCTATGGGGTTGGGAATGCCATTGTTGATGTGATTGCTGAGGTAGATGATGAATTTCTCTCAGAAGTATCTCTTGAAAAAGGTCATATGACTCTGATCGATAACGAACAAATGGCAACAATAGAAAATAAATTAAGCTCAGCACCAAAGAAAATAATGAGCGGAGGATCTGCCGCAAATACCATCTACGCGGTTCAAGCCTTTGGAGGAAGTACTGCTTACGGTTGCAGACTCTCTGACGACAGCAATGGACAACACTTCTTCAGAGACTTCAGTGAATCTGGAATTTCAATCAGTAACTTGAGCCCTGCCAAAGAAGGAGCAACTGGTCAATGCCTTGTTTTAGTGACTCCAGATGCAGAGCGCACAATGGCAACTAATCTGGGGGTCTCAGCTAATCTGACTAATTCTTGCATGGACCAAAACGTTCTTAGCGAATCGAAAATGTTATACCTCGAAGGATACTTGGCAACCTCGGAAAAAAACACTGGCGTAGCACTCCAAGCAAAAGAGATCGCTCTTGAGGCCGGTGCCGAAGTCGCGCTGACCCTATCAGACACATCAATTCTTAGCCCTTTTAGGAGTGCGTTCGAATCGTTTATCGGTGAGGGCGTCGAGATTTTATTTTGCAATGAACAAGAGTGCCTAACTTGGTCAGGAACCGATCGTATAGATCTTGCTATCACTGAAATGCGTGATTTTGCAAAAGAGATCTATATTACGCTGGGAGCTAAAGGCTCTATAGCAGTTTCTTCTGTTGGAATCGAAGAAGTAGAAACCGATCAAGTTGTCGCGGTTGATACTAATGGAGCAGGAGACTTGTTCGCTGGCGCTTGCTTATATGCTAGAACCCAAAAACTGACCGCGAAGGAATGCGCTCTGTTCGCCAACAAATGTGCAGGGACTATCGTTCAGGAGTATGGCGCAAGATTTTCAAGTGCTAGTGAGTACAAAAAACTCATTTAAGTAAATGCAAAAGGTATTTCTCTGTCTGCGCTAAATCTAATTAAGTCATTAGTACACCCTAGAGCCCTTATTTCTACACCCTTTTGCGAAGCCAGTTCGATAGCTCTGACATAGCTTTCATCTACATGTGCAGCTGGTTTAACTGACTTTATTCCAGTGTGTTGCGAACAGAAAATCAAAACCGCTCGATGACCAAGCTCCACCATAGAGATCAAACTTTGCAGATGCTTTGAAGCCCTAGTGCTAATGGCATCTGGGAACATCCCAACACCTCTCTTGACAAGATAGCTTACACTTTTGACTTCAACATAAATAAGTTGATTTTGCACCGAATACAAAAAATCGAACCTCCCTGCACCCCCAGGGATATTGGGTTCCCTGCTTCTCAATTCGAACTCCTCAGTACCAGCTAACAAGGATCCAAAAATAGCTTCCTCAACCAAATTATTGGCAAAAACAGAGCGAATTCCGACTATTCCATCTGGTGTCTCTACGAATTCCAGTGTTTTCAGGAATTTCCTTTTAATATTCTTAGAATTTGAGACCCAGGCCCTCATACCAGGAATATCGCAACCAGTCATCGCGCCCGTATTCGGACAATAGACAGTCTCTTTCTCCCCTTTACTATTTTCAACATCCGCTAAAAATCTTTTATATCGCCTCAAAAATCTTACTTTTTCTAGAGCTGGTAACTTCAACTATATGCCCCAATCTGCCAAAGCTGAGCGAAGTCTGTCCAATCCTAAATAAATAGCGTCTAAATCGGTTGAACACGAAAATCGCACGTGATCTTTGCCATAATGATGACTAAAATCGTGGGCCGGAGTAATCGCCACACCATATTCCATTAACATTTTGAGACAGAAGTCATGACTGTTGAGTCCTGTATGCGAGACGTCCACGAACACGTAAAAACCGCCCTCAGGCCTAACTGGAATGGTAAATCCCTGATCCAACAGTCCTTCGCAAAGTGCTCCCATACGCTGCCTAACAATCTGTACCCGGTCTTCATGAATCGCAAGACATTGATCATTAAAGGCTTCCAGCGCAGCGTATTGAGAAACAGTGTTCGGCGCTAAAAAAATATTCTGCGCTAATCTCGTAAAAAACTCTGCCGTTTCGTAAGGGACTACGACCCATCCTAGCCGCCAACCTGTCATTGAGTAATATTTTGAAAAGCTGTTCAGAATGTAAATCTGCTGATCAACAGCCAAAGCCGATTCATAAGTGCGGTTGCCCAGATGTATACCTTGGTAAATTTCATCAACAATAAGGAACCCCTGTTTCTTGTCCACAAACTTCTTTAGTTGTCTTAGATTCGATTCTCGTACTACTACCCCGGTTGGGTTGGCTGGCGAAGAAAGCAAGATTCCTTTAACAGAATCGGACCATCGGCTTTCAAAGTCACTCAGCTCTGGCTGAAACTCAGAACTTATTTTCAGCGTCATATTCTCCATCAGACTTCCGATTACCGATGAAAAAGCTCCATGACAGGGATATCCAGGATCAGTAGATAAGAATCGATCACCAACGTCCAGCAACCCAGCCAATAACAACAACAAACCTCCGCTTGCCCCGTTAGTGATAAGGATTTGCTCAGGGTCGACTTCTATACCCAATCGAAAATATTGACCAGAGATTTCTTCTCGCAGCTCAAACAGGCCGTTTCCGCCAGTATACTTCGTTAGCCCATTCTCAAGCGCTTCTTTTGCCCGATCGACTATAGGCGCTGCTGTGGGGAAATCGAGCTCCCCTATTTCAAAATGAACAATCGATCGCCCCTGATTTTCCAAAAATCTCGCTTTCTCAGCTATCTCCATAACGCGAAAGGGTTTAAGCGCTTTGAGTCGGTCTGACAACCTTATCTCTTTCATATGATCTTCCCTTTTCTAAACAAAGACAAAAGGCTATGGCTATAGCTCCAACCTTCTGGTATTTTACGCGCCCTCTACCAAAAAGCAGTAGGCCAGAGAAATCGCTAAGGGGTATTTTATGGCAACAAAATCTAAAACGAAAAGCACCACCACTAAGAAGCCAGTCCAGAAGACCACTTCAAAAGCTACTAAGCTTAACTCGTCCCAGTTTCAGAATTTCACACCCTACAAACCAAAAAAAAATGAAGAGTACATGAGTCCCGAGCAACTGGAACACTTCAAAGTAATCCTGTCCAATTGGCGTCTCGAGCTTATGGAACAAGTAGATGGAACGGTTAATAATCTTCAAGAAAAAGCTGGCTCTCTGCCCGACCCAAACGACAGAGCCAGCCAAGAATCTGAGTTCGGATTGGAGCTAAAAACTCGAGATAGGGAAAGAAAGTTGCTAAGAAAAATCGCTTCTGCTCTATCAAGAGTCGAAGATGGAAGCTACGGTTTTTGCGAGGAAACAGGTGAGGAAATTGGTTTGAGGCGACTAGAAGCTAGGCCAATTGCAACTCTCTGTTTTGAAGCACAGGAAAGGCATGAAATAACGGAACAGCACTACTCAGATATGGATGATTGACGGCAAACTTAAAATCGCAGAGAACGCTAAAAAAAGCATTTTCAAATGAAAATAGGCAGATTCGCGCCCTCTCCTACTGGCCCTCTTCATATGGGCTCCTTAATTACAGCCTTGGCTAGCTATTTAGATATAAAGGCAAAAAAAGGGCTCTGGTTAATCAGAATCGATGACCTAGACCCACCGAGAACCGTTCCTGGATCTATTCAAGTAATTCTAGAGTCCCTCTTTGCGCATGGGTTAGTATCTGATCGCGGAGTACTTTATCAAAGTCAAAATCTCGTAAAATACAAAAAATACCTAGCTAAGCTGTTACCCCATATATATTCGTGCCAATGCAGTAGAAAAATACTAGCAAGGCATACAATCTATCCTGGCACTTGTCGCCATAAAGAATTGTCAACAGAGGACGTTGCACTGCGGATAAAAGTTCCCAACATCAACATATCATTTAACGATCAAATCAAAGGGACGAAGATAACTAATCTTCAACAGGAAATAGGAGACTTTATAGTAGTCCGGCGAGATAAACTCTTTTCCTATAACCTTGCAACGGCTTGCGATGACGGTGATCAAGGGATAACGGACATTTTAAGAGGAGAGGATCTCTTTTCAGCAACCTACCCTCAAATATTCCTAATGAACATGTTAAAGCTAAAGACCCCGCAATATTTACATATTCCGGTACTAAGTAATCTAAATGGAAAAAAACTATCCAAGCAAACTGGGGCACCTCCGATAAAAGACTTCGAGGCAGTTAAAAATCTTATTGACGCCATGAAATTCCTAGGGTTTCAAGTCCCCAAACATATCAAAACAATTGCCTCCATAATTGAATGGGGCATAAATAACTGGTCAGCGACTAAGATACCGAAACAGTTTGAATTTTATTCCTAACACTATGCCGAACATCAATTTTAAAAGGTCTCCTAACTTATATTTCAACATCGATAGGATCGACCGCAGGGTGTTGGAAATTCATAAAGAATTGATTGGTCAAGGCCACGACTGCTACTTGGTTGGAGGCTGCATAAGAGACTTTATTTCAAAAAAAGAACCCAAAGATTTTGATCTTGTAACCAATGCAAGGCCAAATAGAATCCTTCAAGTTTTTAAAAAAAAGGCACGCCTAGTCGGACAACGATTTCCCATAGTCCACGTTAGAAAAGGCGGGCTAATTGTCGAGATCGCGACCTTTCGCTCTTCCAATAGCCTCGATATTGATTATGGTAAATCAGGGTTAATAATCAGAGACGAATCTTTCGGCGTAATCGAAGAGGATGCATCAAGGAGAGACTTTACTATTAATGCTCTTTATTTCGACCCAGATACAAACGAGATCTTAGACTTTGTCGATGGCATCGGAGATTTAAATTCTCGAAGGCTTAAATTCATCGGAAATCCGGAAACCAGAGTTCAGGAAGATCCTATAAGATTACTCAGATACCTCAGATTTGCCGCAAAACTAGACTTTGAACTCGATAATTCGATCATATCAGTGCTTAAAAACAAGGCACATCTACTCACCACCCTATCTTCGGCGAGGTTATATGACGAATTCAAAAAAATCTTTCTGCAGGGACATGCTTTTAGGGTCTGGAAATTTCTAATCAACACAAGCATTCCAAGCCTTATTTGGCCAGATTGTGAAACTGACAATGCGATCATTTTCAAAGGACTAGAGGAAACGGACAAAAGATTCACCGAAAAAAAACCACTTTCACCAGCTTTTATTATTGCACTACTTCTTTGGCCAAGCTTCGAAAAAAGAACCAGCATGGCTAATTCTGTCGAGTCGCAGGCAATTGGAAGAAAAATGCTAAAGCACCAGAATTCTAAGATGAAAATTCCTTTAAGAAATACAGAATTTATTCTCAGTATTTGGAATATGCAGGCTAAGTTAACGAGTAAGTCAGTAGAGTTTAAAGAAAATATAGCTAAGCATAGAGCCTTTCGAGCGAGCTACGACCTTCTACTAATCAGATCAGGAGTTGATCATGTGCTAAAAGACCCTCTTAATTTTTGGTCACAAATACAACTTAGATCACCACGCTCGAAATAAATTGTTAGTAAAAACGAGTCTCTTTGAAATGGGCAAGTAGTATCAAAAACGGCTATTCTCTTAAATATAATTATTTCAACAATCAGATAAACCGAGAACAAACATTAACAAACCACCTTCAAAAGTTGTTCAAAAAATCAGCCTTAACGACAGATCAAAAATACCAAATTACATAGCCGTTGAGGGCCCTATTGGAGCTGGCAAAACAACCTTAGCAAGGAACCTAGCTTTTGCTCTAGATTATCCCTGTTTATTTGAACCAGTAGTAGAAAATCCGTTTTTGGAGAAATTTTATAATGGGCACTCAGCAAACCTTGCACTACCAACTCAGTTATTCTTTCTTCTTAATAGAACTCAACAAATTTCGGAAATTCCAACAAATGACCTCGTTGGGCCCACATTGATCACAGACTTTTTGATAGAGAAGGATCGAATTTTTGCGGAAATCAATCTGAATCCAGATGAACTAACTTTATATACTCAAATAAGTAAGGCGATCTATCAAGAAGGCCCGGTTCCAGACCTAGTCATTTATCTACAAGCTTCGGTACCAGTTTTAAGAAAGCGCATTCAAGCCAGAGGTATCGATTTTGAACAATCCATAGAGACTAAGTACCTAGAAGAGCTTGTAGAGAAATACACAGAGTTTTTCCACCAATACGATGACACTCCGTTACTAATCATAAATGCTGAATCAATTGATCTAGCAAGTAACGAGCTGCATTTCCTATCCTTAATCAATCAAATTATGGCAATGGATGGTTCCAGACATTTTTTTAATCCAAACCCATTATTCATATAGAAAATCGCTGGTCAGATGAAACCCAACAATACTAATTCGTGGCAAATTTTAGAAGAGCAAGCAAAGCTAATTAAAAATAATCCGGTTTTTGAGCAAGGACACGCTGAGTTCTTGGTGGAATTAAATGGTCTCAAGTTCGACTTTACCAATCAAATTTTTGATGAGCGTGTGCTAGCTAACCTAGTAGCACTAACCAATGAGACAAATTTAACAAAGGGAATAAAAGACCTCTTAGCCGGAGAACAAATCAACAAAAGTGAAGGGCAATCCGCTCTACATATTGGACTTCGTCATCCTGAGATCGCTCGTAAAACTGGGCAATATGATTCAGTACTTGGCCAATTCAAAAAAATGGTCGAGATAGAAAAATCTATAAACGAGGGCAATAGAAGAGGATTTACGCACCGGCCCTTTACGGACCTAGTCCAAATCGGGATCGGCGGTTCACACCTAGGGTCAAAATTCCTTACAGAGGCTCTACGAGATTCTAAGACAGGCCAAGTCAACATCCATTTTATCTCCAATGTCGACCCAAATAATTTCTTTGAAATAACAAAGAAGTTAGATCCAGAGACAACTCTATTTATTGTGGTATCAAAGTCGTTCAATACCATAGAAACAGCCGTCAACTTTCGGTCAGCTAGATCCTGGTTTGCAGAAAGAACCAACAAGTCAGAAGACTTTCATAAACATGTCATTGCAGTGACCGAAAATATTAACGCCGCACAGGTTTCCGGTATCAAAGAGCAAGATATTTTTACAATTCCTAAGTCAGTCGGCGGCAGGTACTCAATATGGTCGGCGGGTTCCCTGGCCGCGTTGATTTATCTCGGCTCTAGCACCTTTCATCGATTTCTAAACGGAGCGGCTGAAGCTGACCAACATTTTATTGAAGAACGAGAAGAACTCAAAAACATCCCAGTAGTAAGCGCATTGTTTTCTATTTGGAACCGAAACTTTCTCGGCTCTGAAAGCCACGCACTTTTAGTATATAACGAGAAACTGAAATCGTTAGTTGAATACCTGCAGCAGTTGGAAATGGAGAGCAATGGGAAATCCTATTCCAACGATAACGAATACCTCGACTATTCTACATCACCAATAATTTGGGGCGGAGTTGGGACAAACGGACAGCATTCATACCACCAGTTATTACACCAGGGAACGAACCCTTTTTCCGCGAACTTCTATCTCGTCGCCAATCAGGGTGAGGATCTGTTGGAGCATCAGGAGTGGCTCATCGCTAATGCGTTAGCCCAAGCGAAGGTCCTAAAACATGGGAACCCAGCGGATGATAAGAACCTTGATTATAAATCGCTAAAAGGCTGTCATCCATCTTCGACAATCCTAATTGATAAAATCACTCCAGAAGTAATCGGGACATTGCTAGCTGTCCACGAACATAAAGTTTTTTGCGAAGGGGCTTTATGGCAGATAAACTCATTTGATCAGTGGGGGGTGGAACATGGGAAAAATATGGCGCAATCAATTCACGCGAAGATAGTTGCAAGCCGAGGTGCGTCGC
>CAJWGQ010000115.1 GCA_913041025.1 uncultured Gammaproteobacteria bacterium
TGCTCGCAGCCAACCCAGAAATACTGGTCCTTGACGAAGCCACAGCGAGCATCGATACGGAAACTGAAGAAATCATTCAAAACGCTTTAAAGATAATTATGAAGGGCAGAACCTCTATCTTAATTGCCCATCGTCTTAAAACTATCCAAGAAGCCGATCGCATCCTGGTCCTAAAAAATGGCAGAGTTAAGGAAATCGGAACTCATGATCAGTTAATGGCCAACAAAGATGTCTACTACACGCTAAGTCAACTTCAATTTCAGGACGTCAGTATTTAACCCTTTATCTATAGCAAGGATGTTCACTTCATGTGATCATTCAATTGAAGAAGAGAGGGGAAAGCCTATGAATTCTGAGTCACTAGTTCGCGATTTGAAACAATTGCAGCTTACTTTTTTCGCTGGCTTTTTATTTTTTCTAATAAACGTCCAGGCAGAAAGTACTACGCTTCCCGACGCGATTGTTGGCAACGCCGGGCCATTGTCTGGGAACGCTGTTCAGTATGCTTCAACAAACCCTTCTTCCGTGGGATACCTTTCAACCCCTGAGGGTGAAGGCCCTCACCCGTCGGTCATACTCATTCATGAATGGAATGGATTAGTACAGCGGGTCAAAGAAACGGCAGACGCTTTCGCAGAAGAAGGCTACGTCGCACTTGCCGTCGATCTTTACAGCGGAAGAACAGGCTCCAACCCGCAGGAAAATATGGCATTGGTTCGTGAGACACTTGCAGAGCCGGCTGTTCTTATAGATAACCTCAATGCCGCCGTGAATTACGTTAAGAAACAGAGCGGTAGCAATGGAAAAGTAGCAACCATTGGTTGGTGCTATGGCGGCGGCGTGGCACTCACTTACGCGCTGGGAGGTGACCATCATGATGCGACTGCTATTTTTTATGGCAGACTCCTGGCGGACCCAGCGCAACTAGCACACGTGAATCATGGGTTCTATGGGACCTTCGTCGAGAACGATCGGGGCATACCCGTCAGCGACGTGGAAAGTTTCGTGGAAACGCTCCGGGCTGCCAAGATCCCGAATGACGTTCACATTTATGATGGCGTAAACCATGGATTCTGGCTCTACGTTGATCGCGATCCTGAAAATAATACGGAGCCAGCCATTGACGCGTGGAATCGCCTAAAGCAATTTCTCCAACGAACGCTGTCCTAGCTCAAAGTCAAAGACGACTCTATCCGGACTCATCAAAACAAAAGTCTCCATAGGCCAAACAAAGGGTTTCCATCACATCGCCAACCTGCGCCAACCAAAATATCAGAATGACTCCTATAAAGAGCAGCGACAAACCGATCGTTAATCTCTCTAACGCGCTTTTACTCATCTATCGTCCCCTACGAAAAACCTATCCACCTTCCCGAGGCCGCGACGGTGAACCAAATCGCGATCGAACTTATCGCAAGCAATCTTAAGGCCCAACCGTTAATAGTATCGTGAGGATGAGCCAACAACGGTCTTTTAACGAAATATACAAATAAAGTACCCACAGACAGACCAATCATTTTAGCCCAGAACATTTCATTAAAATAAAGCTTTATGGCTACGGCAGAGCTCATAAATATTCCACTGATAGCCATGACAATCAAAGCGAGAGTGAACCATCGGTCCATATTGCTGGCAACGACTTCCGACGGCACATCACGGAGTACCAGGCCCAAAAGTCGCAAATCTGTAATCAAAACGGCACCCCCCAACAGTGCTAGAGATACCAAATGGACCATTTGAACAACAGCAAATACGCCACCATAAGCTTTTGATATATCTGCCAAAATAGAGGTGTCCAGCCACTCAAATATAAATAACAGTTCCAATTCTTACCCTCTATTCCACCAGTGCCATTTCGTCTACACACCCTGCCAACCAATACATGGCGTATGACAGATCTTTGTGGCAGTCAAACCAATCATAGGCAATGGCTCGACCCGTCATCACTACACCCATCCACAAAAAGAGGGACGTCGCAGCACCGATTCTCAAACGTTTAGAGGGTTCAGCTTCTTCTCTCCCATCCTCCCTAATCCCTTTCATTTTATTGCGAAATAGGAAAGCATTAATCCCTGCAGCTATCAGCAATACCACCTTTATGCGAAACCAAATACTTTGAGTAGAACGAACCGGAATCGCAAAAAACAGAAGCAAGCCAGTGATCACCATAACGGTAAAACCGATCATCATCGGTTTGTCTAACCGTTGCGCTATTTTCGCAGCAGGCACCTGCGCGAAAGAGAGACCCAGAATGCGAAGGTCGATAATAAATAACATGCCAAGGAAGATCATAATTGCTAAAACATGGGTAGACTCTATCCACGCATACAAATAAAAGGACTCATGAATTGCTGTGCTCCAGGCAAACGAATCCAGCCAACGCGCAAAATTCAGCAACCACTCATTAAGCAAACCCTACTCCCTATCCAATCCTGGAGGAAAACAGACGCTCTTCTTTCCACTTCAACCCAAACGATTGACATCACCAACTGAGCCAAACTTTAACATGAACTATAGTTCCAGTCCTCGCTGTGGAAGCCCTGCCACATCGTAACACTGATCAATAACCGACATCTGTTTAACCGCGTCAGCTGCATCAGTGAACAAAGATGACTGGTTATCAATCGCATCGATAAAGGCATCAAGCTGATACGAGTATGTCGGACGCCTATCACAGGTCTCACTACGTTGAGTATCTTTACGCGTCACCTCTATTGAGTGACCTATCTGCGGAATCAAAGGATTTCGGACGTAGAGTCTTCCCTCCTCCCCCGTCACCTCGAACTCCATGCGGAACTTAGCGTTCGAACGCATATCACCCGATATCCTTGCCTCAACTCCAGAGGGAAACACGAACTCAGCCGCCAAAAATGTATCGACGTTGGGGGGACCCACCTCCAACTCTGTCGATTTGACTAAGGGCTCTTCTCCTACCAGATGTCTGACCCACGAAATTGGGTAACATCCGATATCCATAGTCACCCCGCCACCTAAACTATAGTTCATCCGAATATTACCAGGATCCGACACAGGCACGTGAAAGGCTGCATCGATACGCTCCACTTTACCGATCTCGCCACTTTCCATTATCTCTTTCGCACGTATGAAGACCGGATGATATCGATAGTGAAAGGCGTCCATTAATACCAGACCCGTTTCTGCGCCAGCCGCTTCCATTTCTTTCGCCTCGAGCGCATTCGACGCAAAGGATTTTTCACAAAGGACATGCTTCCCTGCGCGCAAAGCCCTTATCGTCCAATCTTTATGCATCGAAATAGGCAGTGGGTTATAAAAAGCATTCGTCTCATCATCCGCTATAACTTCATCATATGACTCGTACACTCGGGAAATTCCGTGCCACTTAGCAAATTCTTCTGCGCGACTCTTACTTCGAGCCGCAATAGATACAACCCGAGCCTTCGGCTCGTCTACGCACGGGCTCATTAACGCTCTGGGGGTGATGTTCGCAGTACTGATAGTTCCAAAATTAATCATGTTTTCCTCTCCCAATGAGTATCTATTGCGATACTTGGATGCCAACGATTCGATGCTAGTATACTCAAAACACACCGAAGCTCGGCAACCAAACTAAATAGCGACGAAACTGCTCACATGAAATCTCACTTGACCGAAGAACAGCTCGCGAATTACCAAAGAGACGGTTACCTGTCACCGTTAACTGTTTACGATCAAGAAGAGACGAAACGACTACGGCAGGAATTCGAGAATTTCGAAAGACGCTTTGGCGGCACGGAAAAAGCGGCTCCCTTAAGAGCTGACCTCCACCTTCTTCAGAATTGGGCCTGGGATGTGGTAACCAATCCAAGGATAGTCCACCCAATAACCAGCATTCTCGGTCCAAACGTACTCTTGTGGTCCACTAACTGGTTCATTAAAGAAAGCGGTGATTCTAAGATTGTAAGCTTCCACCAGGATGCTAATTACTGGGGACTCGAACCACACGATGTAGCAACCGCTTGGCTAGCACTCTCAGACGCCCATGAGGACTCTGGCCCGATGAGCTTCGTACCGGGAAGTCACCAAGAAGAGCTATACGCTCATACCAATACATTCGCAGAAAACAACCTGCTCAGTCGAGGACAAGAAGTTAACAGAACCATCGACGAATCGGCGTGCCAGTCAGCACCTCTGGACTCTGGACAGATTTCTATTCACCATATTAGAGCCATCCACGGAAGCGGTCCAAACCTATCTAAAGATCGCAGAATAGGCATGGTACTGCGATACTGTGCCACTCACGTTCGTCAGACCAAGGGAGACGATACTGCGATACTGGTCTCGGGCTCGGACGATTTTGGACACTTCCAATTACTTGAAAAACCCGACCGTGACTTCGGGGAAAAAGAAACAGCAGCACACAAAGACGCAGTGACCAAGCTCGGCCACATCATTATGTCCTAAGCACCATCTCTCAGTCAGGATGCTCGCGAAAATAGGCGAGAGGATCCTGATAATCTACGCCACCACACAGATGATTGACCCGGTTATATCCCAGAAGTCGCTGCAACAGAGCTGGCATCTTAGAAATAACGCTTCTCGGAACGCCAAGATAGAGATTTTCTTGCTGTCTCAACCAGGAAACATTGAAATTTAGATTCACGGACCGCCTGATCTCATCTGGGGTTTTATTGGCCCCGCCTGCGTGCCACAACGCGCCGTCCCACACCAACAAAGAACCCGCCTTCATTTCGATCTGTACAGTTGGTTCTTCGGGATTCAAACTCCGTTCCCATTTATGGCTGCCGGGCACCAGCATAGTCGCACCATTTTCAACGGTGAAATCATCCAACGCAATAAGCGTGTTGGCTACGAGCGGAGGGTGGGGCCTTGGAATCGGATAGTGACTATCATCCTGATGCAAACCTTGTTTATCGCATCCCGGCCCCGGGCACATTGCGACGGCGACAGACATCTGAAAGGACTTACCAAGCACTCCCTCAACAATAGACAAAAGAGCGGGGTCAATTGATACCTCATCGATCGCTCGGGTTTTGGCATACAGATTAGGTATATGTACGGTCTGAGTCCCAGGCCAGCCCCGTTTCTTCCCATCGACAATCCGGTTACCAGTCAGAGCAAATATCGGTTGCAATCCGACACGCATTTGTTCCAGGCGCCTGGCCCCCAAAAAATCCGGAAGCACTGAAAAACCGTTGTCCTGTACCTCCTCAACACAACGCTCGACAATTGACTGTTCTCCTGAATCTAGAGAAAAATCTGCTGTTAGCGGATCAGGCATTCGCATGCTCTCAACCAACTCAATGTAATACTCTAAATTTTCCTCTTGCTCATTCATAACCAAAACCCTATTCCCGCAACATATCAGAAACACCATCGATCAACCACAAACTCCAATCCTTACCCAGCTTTGAAAAGCGGGGCAATAAGGAATCCAACCAAAAGTTCTTTGACCCCATAAACAAGTTTGAATAAGCTAACTCTGGATTTAAATTACCAGCAAAAATTAACCGTAAAGGATGAAAAATGACCAAACAAATTGATTGGCTTTATTTTCGCAAAGGCTGAACAAGTTGCACAAAAGCTTCTAAGTTTATAGAAGCCAGCAAAATCGAGATCACAGAAACAGTTCCTGCTAGCAGAAAACTGCAGCGGGAAGATGCCTTGAAGCTGTTAAAAAAGGCCAACAAGCTTACAGTTGCCAAAGGCAAGAAAGTCGTGGAATTTTCTGGAAAAGAAAAGACATCGGAAGACGCCGTTATGGCAATGCTTGGCAGCACCGGAAACCTGAGAGCGCCTACCGCAGTAGTCGGTAAAAATCTTTTGGTCGGTTTTAACGAAGAAGCATACCAGTCAGTCTTCGTCTGAAAATTTAACCGATCAGGGTTTGCTAATAAGCCTCGACGTTATTTTCGAAAGAAAATCCCCCTGGCGACATGACAAGCCTATGTCTGTCGCCTGCAGCGTCTGCATCCCAATCACCATATCCCGCATCACCTTTCCACATGGCGACTCGATCGCCATCGGAAGCCTTCACAACTCTCGTCTCGTACACCTTGGGAGTTGTCTTTGAAAAGTGATCCAGGACATCATCGGTCTTTTCATATAAGGAAAGGTGGTGCAGTGTTATCCAAGTCGGCGGCACCAAGTCAATATCCCCGGCAGAATGTTTCGCGAGCGCATCCGAGGGCTTTATCCATTGATGATCTTTAATCTCACCCTCATCAATTTCTACCGACTTCACACCTGTCGACTTCGCGATAAAAAACCAAGTAGCAAATCGTTTTTGAGGGCCTGGGGGAGGCGTCCAATGAGCAAAATGAATAAAATCCGCTGAGTCAACCGAGATGCCAGTTTCCTCTTTAGTTTCTCGAACCGCTGCTGCACGCGCCGCAAACTCCAAGTCATTTTCTTCACCATAGTCCTCTGGATCAATCTTTCCTCCAGGAAAAACCCACATTCCACCAAAAGTGATTTTGGAATTCTTTTTCAACATCAGGACTTCATAACTTTGTTCTGCCTCTCGAAGCAGAACCACGGTCGCCGCAGGGATTGGAGGAAGTATACCCTCCTCGGATTCGCTACGCGCATCGATGTTACCGTACATATCATTCTTATGTTGTTTGTCCTGTGTCATGTCTTACTCCCAGTTAAACCTCTAAGCGCTGCTCTCTAGCAAACTCTATCGAATATTCTTCACTAGAATTTTTTACCTCATCCGTCCAATCATCCCACATTTCATGTGTCGAAGGCTTGGTACGATTCTCATTCAATTGGTCATTCCAAAAATCGGCCAGTATCGCCTCCCGGATCGTATTCGAGTAATTGTGCCCGGCCATATGAGCTGTCCTGTGATGCCAAAACACAAGGTCTCCACTTTGCCCCCAACACTCGACAGCTTTTACTTCCTTGTTCAGCCGAACGATTTCTTTCAAGTACTCTGGCGTGTGGCTAATTCCTTTAAACGCGGGAAGATGATCGTAATAAGGTATTCGAGGCTGATCGTAACGGTGTACGAATTTAGAAAATAGTGATTTATGAGAGCCAGGCCAGACTTTAAAAGCGCCACCATCTTCTGGTGTATCGGCAATCAGACCTACCACACCAAGCTGGAACGGATGTCCGTCTGTATGACAAAGATCTGGCTCCCTCGGTTTGTCGCCATAAGGCAAAGTAAAGTAAACCCCACGGGCTCCCTCCGTCCCTAAAGCCGGATCAGTCGGCCCACCAGGCCAGGCTGGACCGCTCGCCCCCATCGGCTTGCCTTCAACAACTGCTTGTCGAAGATCCCCGCCAATTAGCTGCCGAGCAATCTCACAGATCTCCTCGGAGTAAATTAATTGGATAGCAGACTCCGCGACTCCGAGGTTCCTGTTTAACCACCGATACCCATCTCTAAAGTCAGTCGACTCGGCGGATTGTAAATCGGATCCAAAAGGACCTATGTGAGTTGCCGAAATCTCTCTTTTTAGAGAAGCATTTTTGGGAAGACTTTCCCACATTCGATCCTGCAACTCTGAACACAGTTGCTTGTCCATTACCCCCGGGACAAGCAGATATCCGTTTGCTTTAAAAAAACCAATTTGTTCAGAATCTAACATGGAATCACTTTCTTATAGTGACGACTATTCTAGCACGGTCCAAATTCGCCTAAAATTGTCAGGACTTCTCAATATTTGCGCTCTATGTCCAAAAAACCTGATGCAATCTTCGACTACATCGTCATCGGGGCCGGCTCTGCCGGCTGTGTGATCGCTTCTCGTCTAGCTGAAAACGATGATGTACGAGTTTTATTGATCGAAGCGGGCGGCCGGGATAATCGTTTGAGCATCAAGATGCCGTCGGCATTTTATATGCCACTCCACGATCAAAAAATAAATTGGGGATACTATAGCGAACCGGAACCCGGTTTGGACTATAGAAGGGTTCACTGCCCACGAGGAAAGGTTTTGGGGGGGTCGTCTTCGATTAACGGGATGGTTTATATTCGAGGAAACCGAAAAGACTTTGACAATTGGGAAAGACTCGGGGCGACTGGGTGGGGCTATGATTCCGTCTTACCCTACTTTAAAAAATCACAAAGGGCCGACCTGCTCAACCAAAGCCACCGCTACAAAGGCCATGATGGGCCTCTCGCGACTACAACCGGTTCAATGAAAAACCCACTTTACGCAGCATTTCTTGAAGCTACTCGATCGGCAGGATTTCCTTTAAACGAAGACGTAAATGGGGAGCATCAGGAAGGATTTGGTCCAATGCCAATGACCGTAGACCAAGGCATCAGAGCTTCCACCTACCATTCATTCATTTCCAAGAAAAATAAAACAAATCTTATAATTTCAACCAATTCTCTTGTTAACAAGTTATTGATACAAGAGGGTGTGGCAAAAGGGGTCAGTTACACAAAAGCCAACAGACAATTAAATGTGAGGGCAAACAGAGAAATTATTTTGTGCGCAGGAGCAATAAACTCACCCCAGATTCTTATGCTGTCTGGAATAGGAAGAGCACAGGACCTAAGAGATCTCGGAATAGAGGTGCACTGTGACCTACCCGGGGTGGGTCAAAACCTGATGGATCATCTGGAAGTTTATGTCCAACAAGCAAGCCTACTCCCTATTTCACTGCACTCTCACCTCGGGTGGCTTGGCAAAGGACTTATCGGCACGAAGTGGCTAGCCACCCGAAAAGGTCTAGGAGCAACCAACCATTTCGAAGCTGGCGGATTTATCAAAAGCGACCCTGAACTGGACTACCCTGACATTCAATTTCATTTTCTGCCTGTAGCCATGTCATATGATGGCAAGGTTAAAGCTAGCCAACATGGGTTTCAGGTACATACCGGGCCGATGCTCTCAAAAAGTCGAGGCTCGATAAAGCTAGCAAGTTCGGACCCTAAAGATCAGCCTAAAATTCGATTCAACTATATGTCTCATGAAGAGGATTTTGTCGTGTTTCGTAAAGCCATCAGGACGGCGAGATCCCTTTTCCAACAGGCGCCCTTTGACGGCATAAGAGGGAAAGAACTCAATCCAGGCGAGGACTTTCAGTCAGATGATGAGCTAAACGCGTTTGTAAGAAATAACGCGGAAAGCGCTTATCACCCCTGCGGAACATGCAGGATGGGTGTCGATGAAGACTCTGTGGTAGATCCTTGTGCGCGAGTAAAAGGCATAAACAACCTGAGAGTCGCAGATGCTTCCATATTCCCACAAATCACGAATGGCAATCTAAACGCCCCGACGATAATGGTCGCAGAGCGAATAGCCGACCTAA
>CAJWGQ010000116.1 GCA_913041025.1 uncultured Gammaproteobacteria bacterium
CGCAGGATTCATAATCCTGAGGTCGGGAGTTCAAGTCTCCCCCTAGCTACCAAGAGCGAGAGTTTTCCGTGACTTGTCAACTAAGCACTTACTTATCTGATTTAATTCAAAAAGAACACAATGATCCGGAAAACAAATTACAGCTGGCCGAAATTTTGGTCACTCAAATAATGGTTTTCTATTTTGTTAGTCTACTCTTTGATCTGTATGTGCCATTTAGTGGCGCGTAACAGAAATCCTGTTTCGCGGAGAGATAAAGAATGAACGCAGACAAAATATTGACAATCACTTCGTTATTAGTTGCGGTATGAGCAGTTTTCGTGGCATTTGATTATTGGACTTTAATATTGGTGTTGCTGGGACTCGTGTCTGGCTTCATGAATAGTGAAATCGATCCTGTTCGGAGAATGATCTTGCTAATAGCCGCTATTGGTTTGCCAGTGGTAGCCAAACAGCTGAATGCAACTCCGGTTGTTAGAGGATACGTCAGCAGCATTACCGATATTATTGTTATAGCGATATCTGGGATTGTGATTTTTAACTTTATTATGGTGATCGTTGATTCTAGTTTAGTAAAAACCTTGCTTCGGCAAGGTTTTTTTTGGGTTATAGTTCATCCTGTGAATCTTATTTTTAGGATGGCAATTTGATTGAATTAGAAAAAGAAGGTTTGATCTACAAGCTCACGATGGATGCGGGCGAGAATCGATGGAACACGACTTTTGTCAGGCAGTTCAGTGCGGCTCTCGATCAGGTCGAGCAAGATGATGGCCCTGGTGCACTGGTGACCTGTGCAACCGATCCTAAATTTTTTTCAAATGGGTTGGACCTTGACTGGGTCCAGTCGCCTGAGACTCATCCTGAGGGCGGTGATAGAGAGCCCTTTGGTTCAGAGTTCATGTATTTGATGGGAAGGATTATTACTTTATCTATCCCATCCATATGCGCTATCAACGGCCATGCCTTTGGTGCAGGCTTTATGATGGCGCTTTGTCACGATGTCCGAATAATGAGGGAAGACAGGGGTTTCCTTTGTGCGAACGAAATGCAACTTGGCATGACTATTCCAAGGCCTGAGTTGGCTTTATTTCGTCATAAATTACCGGCTGATATCTTTTTTGAGACTGTACAGCTGTCCAAACGTTGGACGGGACCAATGGCACTGGATGCCGGTATTGTGCAGGCAACAGAGTCTGTCGATAGGCTGGCCGATTCTGTATTAAGGAAAGCAGAAGAGTTAGCTCCACTAGCTAATAATAGGGCTAATTTTCGAGCTCAAAAAGAGTCACTTTATGGAGAGAATGCAGCAATTAACATAGAGCATGGCCCTGCGCATATGCTTAAGAATTCAGAGCAGTTTTTAAGCTAGAGGTATTTTCAGCCGCTCATTACGATTTCACAGGAAGTTATATCGGTCATTTGATCAGACCAGATCAGTCTTTCTAAATATTGAGTTCTTGCCGAACAGTTTAGAGAATCTTGCAGGTACTCCTTGACGGCTTTTTCGAACAGTTTAAGGCCCTCTAGGACACTTTCAGTATGAACTTTAATTTCTATATCGAAGGGTTCGCATGGTAGCTCGTCCTCATCATAGCCCCAAATATCGCTCATTTTGTAAACTACCGGATCTACTGGATTGAGGAGAAGTTCGTCTTTCGGAACTGCTGCTCCTTCGTCCGGGGTCCAAAACCACTGTTCATGTTGGAACGATTTCAATACTTATCGAGCCTAGGCTTTGGGAGCGATTGATTCAGGAACGTCGATCATCTTTGCTCTCAGGTATTCACCCATAGACTTCGCTTGCTTGTCGATACGATGGTTCGAAGCAGCACCAGTTCCTAAAATACCTTTGATGTAGAAGTTTAGGGCTTTTAGATTTGGTAATTCAAAGCGCTCGATCTCATAGGATGCTAGATCTGGGCAGAGTGCTTTGAGTTTTTCTACGGTTAGAAACTCGTGCAAAAAACTGTATGAATGATCCGTAAGTGCCCAGACACCGCAATTGGCGTTTCCTCCTTTATCCCCGGATCGCGTGCCAAACAATCTTCCAAAGGGCACCTTCACGGTCTGATCGGTTGGGGCAGGAGCAAGGTTTACGGGCGTTTCTTGATAAAAAATATCTTCTAGGCCTAGCCGCTGTGTAGGTAGGACTTCCTCGACCTTGCCATCAATATGTAATCTTTCGGTAACCAGTTGACTGTCTATTAAAGTGGGCCAATGAATAATCGCAGGCCCGCCATTAAATCCTGCAGCACCTCGACCCGTATTGCCAGGAATTCCTGCTAGTCCTAATTCAGTTACTTTCGCAGAAAAAAGTCTGCCCAACTTTTTAGGATCGTCACTGGTAACTGTAATTCTGAGGGCAGCATGAGCGACTTCGTTGGATTCTGGATCTTCGTGATCGCTTCTGATTAATTCTATATCGACATCGTCAAACTGGTCTTTCCCGCCTAGATTATGAAAAACTGCATCAAGGTAGACTTCTGCTTTCTTTTCTATATCCAGTCCTGTGAGTAGAACCTCCATACTCTGCTTATTTGGCCCACGAGTATTGAAACAGACTTTATGGGTCGGAGGTGGCGTGCTACCTCTGGTGCCGCTGACTCTCACCCGGTCATCTCCATCTTGTTCTATTTTCATGGTATCGAAGTGGGCGATTACATCAGGGTTGTAATAGGCTGGAGTCGAAATTTCATAGAGCAGCTGAGCAGTTATCGTACCAACGGAAATCAATCCTCCGGTGCCTTGATGTTTTGTAACCGTGAAACTTCCATCTGACTCAATTTCAGCTATCGGGTAACCGACATTTCTAAAACTGGGCACCTCCTCGAAGAATGAGTAGTTACCCCCGCAGCACTGTGCTCCGCACTCAATAATATGTCCTGCTGCAAGGGCTCCCGCTAATGCGTCGTAGTCGTTTCGTTGCCAGTTAAATTTCCAAGCCGCTGGACCGATAACTACAGCTGCGTCGGTGACTCTAGGGCAGACTACGATATCAGCTCCTTGATCTAAGGCTTCTTTAATGGCCCAACCTCCGAAATAGACATTTGCCGTCAGGGCTGCTTGGTCAGAATTAGCCAGTTCCTCCTGAGTGTCGAGATTGGTAAAGGACTGGCCGGCCTGTTGCAGCTCATCGAGATTGGTGAGTAGATCGTCTCCATCGATCCAGGCAACCTTGGCAGTTAAACCTTGTTCTTTTAAAATTTTCTCTATCTCATCGGCCATGCTTTTAGGATTTAGTCCGCCTGCGTTGGTGACTATTTTTATTCCCTTTTCTATACAAGTACCGGCCACTTGCTGGACTTGTTTTAGGAAGGTACCAACATAACCCATATTCTCGCCACGAGACTGCTGCTGGTTATATAAAATAGACATAGTAAGTTCGGCTAGATAATCGCCTGTTAGCACGTCAATAGGGCCGCCTTCTACCATTTCTCGAGCGGCATCTAACCTATCCCCATAAAAACCGCTACAGTTAGCTATCCGAATCACGTCAGTCATTTAAATCTCCCCTAGTCCTTTACCCAAGCTGCGTTTCTTTTCTCACGAAATGCGGCCATTCCCTCTGAAGCTTCATCCGAACGAAACATACGACCGCTCCATTCTGCGGTTTCTTTGAATCCTTCCTCGATAGAAAGCTGTGGTACTCGCCTAACTAATTTTTTGCACTCAACTACGGCGATTGGTCCTCCTAAATTGATCATATCGATTTCTTCTTGCACGGCTTCCACCAATTGTGCGCCGGGAACTGCGCGATGAGCAAAGTTCATTTCTACTGCCCGTTTTCCGTTAAATCGTTCGCCTGTCACAATCAGTTTCATCCCGTGATGCGTTCCTAACTTTGGAAGGCAGACGACCGAAATAATGGCGGGTATGACCCCAATACGAACCTCGCTGAAGCTGAATTGTACATCTTCATCCGTTACAACGATGTCGGCGGCGCCTACCAGTCCTAAACCTCCAGCAAAAGCCGCCCCATTTATAGCTGCTATAACCGGTTTGGGGCTATCCATGATGGCGGTTAGAACATCCGCATAGGGCACTGCCCGCTTAGCACCATCGGCGATTTGGCCAGGAGGGCTCTTGAGGTCGGCTCCTGCGCAAAACGCGGGGCCTGTTCCGGTTATTACAATGGATCTAACCTCATCATTTTCATTAGATTCAAGGATGTGGTCATATAGCTCTGTGACCAACGCAGCAGACAAAGCGTTCCTGTTCTCTGGTCTGTTGAGAGTTATCCATGCCGCGCCTTTTTTGATCTCATAGAGAGTAGCTTCGGTCGTAGCCATATTTAATTCTCCTCTTCTTCCAGACTCACCAGTAATTGCTCTTTTTCCACCTGATCGCCTATTGCGACGTGCACGTTTTCCACTTTCCCGTCGCGGGGAGCTGTGATTCGGTGCTCCATCTTCATCGCTTCCAGAACGATAAGCACATCACCTTTAGAGACGGTATCTCCTGACTTTACCTCTGTTGCGAGTATGGCGCCGGGCATGGGTGCAACCAGTCCTCCGCCGAAGTCATCCGGGTTCGAAATTGGGTACCTAGGCAGTTCCACTAGCTCTAGGTCATGAGTGTTGCAGTGCACGAGCCACTGATCTCCTACCTGATCAATAGAGTAACTGGATCTCTGTCCACTGATATCAATTTCAACATTGCCCTGACCGGCGGCGATGGGTGTAACTTGAAATTTTTCATCGTTGACCAGAAACCCGAAGCTCCCATCTCGATTTGTACGATAGGCTAGCTTAATGGTATTTCCATCTACACTGTACTCAACTTGCTCGTTCGGCATGGTGGAATTACGCCAGCCGCTCCTGACTCCTTTGTTTATCTTTGCTCTAGCCCGTCTTTTTGCTTGAGCTTCTATTGATACAGCTATTGCTGCCTCAGCAATGCTTGTCTCATCAACTTCAATGGATCTGGCAGGATTCACTCGTTCTATGAAGTCAGTGGTGGTATCTCCTGCTATGTACTCTTCGGTTCTAAGTGTATTGACGAGAAAGTCGCGATTGGTGGTTAAACCCTGAATTCGAGTTGTTTCCAAGACTCGCGCCAACCGCGCAGCTGCTTCTCTGCGAGTAGGCGCGTGAACTGTAACCTTCGCAATCATGGGGTCGAATTCGGTCGTGATCTCGCTGCCAGTTTCCACCCCTGAATCAAATCGGGCTTTACCCACTTTCGAAGGCTCCCATGCAATGACGGGCCCTGGAGAGGGTAAGAAGTTTTTTTCCGGATTTTCAGCATAAAGCCTAGCCTCTATTGCGTGCCCATTGATTGACAGATCATCTTGAGTGAAAGATAAAGCCTCACCTTCGGCAACTCTGATTTGTTCGCGGACTAAATCTTTACCAATAATTTCTTCGGTGACCGGGTGTTCGACTTGTAAGCGGGCGTTTACCTCCAGAAACCAAAAGCCTTCATCACTCAGTAAAAATTCCACTGTTCCTGCAGAGGAATATCCAAGCTTTTTGGCAGCAGCGATTGCCGCGTCACCCATCTTTGAACGTATTTCGTCGGTCACAGCTGGGGAAGGGGCCTCTTCAATTATTTTCTGGTGTCGTCTTTGAATGGAGCATTCTCTTTCAAAGCAATGGACGAGGTTACCGTGGGTATCGCCTAAAATTTGAATTTCAACGTGTCTGGACACGTCCAGCCATTTTTCTAGAAAAACGGTATCGTCTCCAAAAGAGTTTGCAGCCTCTCTTTTAGCACCTTCGACCGCACTGTCTAGATCCTTCTCACTTTCCACGACTCGCATGCCTCTGCCGCCTCCGCCGGCTGAAGCTTTTACAAGCACTGGATAGCCTATTTCGGCCGCAGAAGCATTGATGTCGGTGTTTTCTTGGATTTCGATAGCAGGTAGGGTGGGCACTCCTGCTTCTTGCATCAGTGCTTTGGCTGAAAGCTTGTCTCCCATAAGGCCAATGACTTTAGGTGAGGGCCCGATCCATTTGATGCCGGCATCAATGATGGCTTGTGCAAAGTTCTCGTTTTCCGATAGAAAGCCATAGCCCGGGTGCACGGCGTCTGCTCCGCTTCTTTTGCAGGCATTGATGACCTTTTCCACATCCAAGTAGGTTTCGGCAGTTGTTCTGCCTTCGAGAGAGATCGCGGTATCAGCTTCCTGTACGAAGGGAGCTTTGGAATCACCATCGGCAAATATAGCGACTGTGCTTATGCCCATGTCGTGCGCGGTGCGCATAATGCGACGAGCAATTTCGCCTCGATTGGCGATCAATATTTTTTTGATTGGGGTTACATTCGCCATGTGCCGAACTCCTTAGTTCCTTCTACTTTATTGTTGTAGCACGCTGATAAAGACATCGCGATAACGGCTCTGGTGTCTCTGGGATCGATCATACCGTCATCAGATACTCGCGAGGTAGCAAACAAGCCATCCGAGCCCTCATTTTGCCAATATTCGGATTGCTCGGCTCTCTTGCGATCAGCCTCCTCGTCGAATTCGATGCCTCGGCGTTCTGCTGAAGCCCTCCCAACTATCGACATAACCCCTGCCATTTGTTTTCCTCCCATGACAGCGATTTTTGAGAACGGCCAGACATAAGTAAAACGAGTGCCGAAGGCTCTGCCGCTCATGCCATAGTTTCCTGCTCCATAAGAAGCAGCGAGAATGATTGTTATGTGGGGAACGGTTGAATTCGAAACTGCATTGATCATCTTCGAGCCGTTTTTTGTGATGCCTCCTTGTTCAAAAGCAGTACCCACCATATAACCCGTGATGTTGTGCAGAAATAGTAAAGGCACATCAATCTGATTACATAGCTGAATGAATTGGGCTGCCTTTTCAGAGGATTCAGAAAATAGGGGTCCATTGTTGCCCAGAATTCCAATCCGATAACCGTGAATCGTAGTCCAGCCGCAAATCAGGGTAGGACCATAAAGGGGTTTGAATTCTTCAAAATAAGAACCATCAGCTATTCTTGCAATAACTTCCCTTACATCGAAGGGAGATTTTAGATCTTTTGATACCATCCCCAAAAGATCGTCAGCATCGTGGACAGGCTCTTCAAAATCCGGATTTGGCTCAGGACCAAGCTTTCTCCAATTAAGATGCGCCACTACCTCTCTGCAGAGTCTGATACCATCCATTTCATCCTTTGCTAGATAGTCGCCTAGTCCTGAAACCTGGGTATGCATATCAGCGCCGCCGAGATCTTCCTCATTGGCATCTTCTCCTGTCGCCATTTTTGTAAGTGCGACTCCGCCTAAGAAAACTTTGGATTGGTTTTTTATGAAAATGTTGTAGTCGCTCATGCCAGGCTGATAGGCTCCGCCGGCAGTCGAAGCGCCAAAGACCACTGAGATAGTAGGAATTCTCATTTTTGACAGTTCGGTAATCTCGTAGAATAGGCGACCAGATTCTGCAAAATGGCCATCACCACGTTGAAACGCGACTTCTGGGTCTCCGCCGCTGCCGCCTTGACCTCTAAGATCTGCTCCTGCTGACTCAACGAATTGAACATAGGGCAGCCTGTTTTCTCGTGCTATTTCCAAACCACGCATCAACTTTTTACTGTTGAAATTATTAAATGCGCCTGCCCGGACTGATGGGTCGTGACCGAGTATGACGCATTCGACACCTTCTATGGTCCCAATACCAACTACGAATCCCGAACCTATTGCGAATGGTGATCGCCAGGCGGCTAAAGGGCTGATCTCCAGGAACGGCGCATCGCGATCAAGCGCGTGGCCTATTCTCTCTCGGATGGGCATTTTGTCGCGTGATTTGAGGCGAGCTATGGCCTCTTCTCCGCCACCTTGAGCGGCTTCATCGTAAAGTTCTTGGAGCTGAGTTAGTCTTTCATGCATATCCGATAGGTTTTGCTGAAATACTTCGCTCCTGGTATCAAGTTTTGATTCCAGTACGGGCATGTGTCCTCCCACTAATAGTTCTAATGCAGCCTTTCTTTTTGCGGCTTTTTATAACGTTAATTTTGTCCTAAAGTATCAAAAAAAAAAGCCTGCCATAAGTTTTTTTTGTGCTAGGGTCTTCAACCGACCGCCTGATGGCCCGTTTGGCCTTTTATTAATGGCTCTATTTAGATGGGTTTATGGAACAGGAATACAAAAGAGATATAGTAACCAGAATTACGTTTTGCTCTGATCAAGATAGGAAGAAGTTATGACGGTAAGTGCTCAGGAAACTAAGGAATTTGAAAGAGAAGTCGATAGCTGGATGGTGGAAAATAAGCCGGTGAATCCTGGCTTTATCCTACCAGAGACTTTCATGGAAGTCGGTACTGACCAGCAATTTGAATATTTGCGCGACTGGCAAAACAAGGTCTACGAGGCAGGTTATGTAGGAATGGCTTGGCCGAAAGAATATGGTGGAGGGGGTGCTCCACAGGTTTTTCAGGATATAGCGACCAAAAGTATGGCCTCTCATAAAGTTCCGTTTTTGCCGAATACGATCGGACTAAATTGGGCAGGTCCACTGATTTTGCACATGGGGACTGAAACGGACAAACAAAAGTATATTAAAGGGATCTTGAGCGGCGAAGATATCTGGTGTCAGGGATTTTCAGAACCAGATCACGGGTCAGATCTGGGCAATTCCCAGTGTAGAGCGACGAAGGATGGCGATGAGTACGTGATTAATGGATCGAAAATCTGGACCAGTTTGGGCACATACGCGAAATACATGATTCTTTTAGCCAGAACGTCCATAGGAGGAGACAACAAGTACGAGGGATTGAGCTACTTTTTAGCACCCATGGATGCTCCGGGGGTTGATCCTAAACCCATAAAGAAATTGACTGGAGAGTATGGGTTTTGCCAAACATACTTTGATGACGCGCGAATACCGGCTTCCTCTTTGATGGGGCAAGAAGGAGAGGGATGGAAGATTGCGATGATCACGCTGACCTTTGAGAGGGGAGCCACGGGGGGGCAGGCTGGAGGTCTGGCTTCAATGGATCTGAGCGTTGATGATGTTGTTGAATTAGCCAAGCGGTCAAAGCGAAACGGACGGCCAGCCCTGGATGATCCATTGATTAGAGATGAATTGGCGCAGCTAGTGATTGAAGCTAAGGGTAATCAATTGATGGCTTCGCGTTCTAAAGTCAGTGCGCTAGCGACTGATTGGCCTACGGCGGTACCAATGTCAGGCAAACTGAGAGGCAGTGAATTAAAACGCCGTATGTGCAGATTTGCCGTTGCCCTACAAGGCGCTAACGCTGCTCGTTTTGTCAGCGCA
>CAJWGQ010000117.1 GCA_913041025.1 uncultured Gammaproteobacteria bacterium
GCCGGCCGGAACGCGCTGATCCGCGCGGCTCGCACGCCGTACGTCGCGCTGATGGACGATGACCTCGAGCTGCTCGACGGCAGCGCGCTGCCAGCGCTCCTCGCTGCGCTCAATGCCGACCGTGACGCGGTGCTCGCGGGCGGCTGCTACGCGACGCTCGCGGGCCGCGACGCGACGGTCGAGCGCCTCACGGAGGAGCTCGGGGACGCGCGGGCGCGGGTCGCGGCCCTCGAGGCCGAGGTCAGGCGCATCGATCGCCTCTGTTGTGAAGTGGTGTGGTCGGCCGAGGACGGGCGGTCGAACGTGCGGGACATTTTGCGCGTGTTTTGGAAGGGGTGAGTAAGTGTGTGTGTTTTAGTATCTCTGTGCGTCTCAGAGATGTGCACCGTGCGCTGGTTCGCCTCGAGCTGTACTCGACTTGCGCGCCGAACACAGTACGGTCCTGAGCCTTCCTTCTTTCGGGCTGGAGTGGTGCTTGAGAGTGTTAGGAGGGTGCCTGGCGGTTTTGCGGAGAGATCCGGTTGTGGAGATTCCTAGTGGCGCGCTGCGCTGCGCTGCGTGGCCTCCGCTTTGGGGTATGACTCGATGCAGCAACCCTTCAGACCCTTTCGTCGCAACCACCGCTTGGACTGTTGCCCCTCCACCCGATTCGCCGAATAGGGTGACGTTGTTCGGATCTCCACCAAAGGCCTCGATGTTTTCCTGAACCCACCGAAGTACCTCAATCTGATCGAGGATACCCAGGTTTCCAGGTCCGATTCCATCGCCAAAGGCTTCAGACAAGTACAGATAGCCCTCAGCACCTAGCCTACGGTTATTGGTGACTAACACGACACCATCCTTAGCAAAGTGGGTTCCGTCGTAAACAGCGCTCGCACCGGTGCCCGTAACCTGCCCGCCGCCGTGGGCCCAGATCATGACCGGTAAACCTTTAGCTCCAGGATCGGGAGTCCAAATGTTGAGGTTTAGGCAGTCTTCGCCTTCTACTAGCGAGTCAGTACCCACCCCTGGCCCGGTTTGAGGGCAAATAAACCCGTAAAGATCGGCTTCAAATATTTCCTCCCAGGGTGCCCGAGCAATCGGTGCGATAAATCGATTCTGACCAAAGGGTGCTTCGGCATAGGGAACGCCTAGATAACGATGTACCCCGTTGACTATCTTTCCCCTGACACGCCCTTTCGGCAGGTTGAGGACAGGACCAGTTAGGGAATCCTCGCCAGCACAGCTCATAAGAGATCCAGCCAATAGCGAAGCAGAGAGAGTGCCAAGAAATTCACGTCGTCGCATGGTCTCGTTTTCTATATACGAAGAGCCGAGTGTAATAAGTCACCACCAAAACACCAGTAATTCGTTAATGACTCTGTGGATTGGTTACAATGTCATGATTACCAGGTTGTGAATCATGCTGCAGGTACAAGATCTTAACTTTCAATACGCAGAGGAAACGCTATTTTCTGACGTGGGTTTTGTGGTGTATCCGGGACAGCGACTCGCAGTAGTGGGAAGGAATGGGGTCGGAAAAACCACCCTGTTTAAACTGTTATTAGGTCGACTGTCCCCTAGTCTGGGTGAGGTTAATTTTCCGAAGGATTGGCAAGTCGGCTACATGGCTCAGGAAACCGCAGAAAGCGGACGAAGCGCTATAGATTATGTAATTGATGGCCACAGAGAGCTTCGGGGTGTCGAGAAACAGATAGAGAAAACCGAGGACGCCACGGAAATTGCGAATTTATATGTCCGCTACGCCGATCTAGGCGGTTACGAGTCGGCTGCCCGAGCTGGCACAATTCTATATGGACTTGGTTTTGCTGCCGATGAGATCGATAAGCCCTTTAGAGAATTTTCTGGGGGCTGGCGCATACGCTTGAATCTCGCACAGGCGCTAATGGCGCCCAGTGATCTACTTCTGCTGGATGAACCGACTAACCACCTGGACCTTGAAGCAATACTTTGGCTTGAAAAATGGCTGAAGGAGTTTGTTGGCACCTTGATTTTTATTGCTCATGACAGGGCTTTTCTCGACGCGGTCGCGACGCACGTCTTACACCTCGGCGGAGGAACTGCTCGTAGCTATACCGGGAATTATACAACCTTCGAGCGTCGTCGAATTGAGCAGCTTGAGCAGGAGCAAGCACTGCAGAAAAAACGTGATAACCAGGTTAGGCATATACAGCAGTTTATCGACCGATTTAGAGCCAAGGACAGTAAAGCAAAGCAGGTGCAGAGCCGAATTAAGGCGTTGGAGCGCATGCAGGAATACTCATCCATTCAGGTGGATTCGCAATATCAAGTGAATTTTGAACAACCAGAAAAAGTATCGAACCCATTGATGACCTTCAGGGGGCTCGATATAGGTTATGGAGAGTCCGTGATTTTGAATCAAATTTCGCAAACCATTCTTCCTGGATCGCGTATTGGAATACTCGGCGTAAATGGAGCAGGCAAATCAACGCTGTTAAAGGCGATAGTTGGCGATTTACAGCCAATTAGTGGAAGTATTGAGAGAGGCGTGCACTCCAAAATCAGTTATTTCGCTCAACATCAATTGGAGTCTTTGGATACAGAAGATAGCGCACTGGCATCGATACAAAAACATTATCCTCAGCTTACAGGTCAGGAGGCTAGAGATTATCTCGGGGGCTGGGGTTTCGATGGCAGCATGGTCGCTCGGCCTATCAATAGCCTTTCTGGAGGTGAAAAGGCTCGCTTTGTGTTAGCCCTGTTAGCGTCGGAAAGGCCGGCGATGCTGGTTTTAGATGAACCGACCAATCACCTGGATTTGGATATGAGAGATGCTCTAGCCATTGCGCTTCAAAGCTACTCGGGCGCGGTATTGATAGTCGCTCACGATCGCGACCTTTTAGAGAAACTCGTGGATGAGTTCTGGTTAGTCGACGACGGAGGCCTGACTGACTACACGGCGGATCTTAATGAATACACAGGGATCAAGCAGTCTCGTGCCTTACCTAGCGAAGATGACTCGCGCGGAATAGATGATTCAAAACGCTCACAACGCCAGGCGAAAGCTCGAGTAAGAGAGTCGTTAAATGATCTAAAAAAAGAGGTCAAAGAGATCGAGAAAAACCTAGAACGAAAAAGCGCAGAGCTGTCGGTCATAGAGGGTAAGCTCGCCGATAAAGACACCTATGAGGGTCTGCCAGCCGATGAACTTCAAGAGCTAATGACCCAAGCCGCGCAATGCCGCAAAAAAAAGGAGGCATTGGAAGAGCGCTGGTTAGAGCTCAGTTCTCAGCTTGAGATAACAGAAACCGAAATCGAGAAGTGAGCCCCTGGATGGCCTGGTTGGAGAAGGCTGTGCCCGAAAGGAAAAGTGTTTAGAATGGATGAATACAAAGGAAAGTAGTACAAGGAAAGCTGAAATGAATGATGCCGTGGTGACCGAGGATCTAGGACGAGTTCGGGTAATAAAAATGAATCGGCCTGATGCGTTAAATTCGATGAACCCATGGATGTTTATGGGTATACGGGATGCCCTTCACAAAGCTCAGGAAGACGACACTGTTGCTGTTGCCGTGATTACTGGAGAGGGTCGCGCTTTTTGTGCGGGCCTGGATTTGGCTGACTCGAATTCTCCGGATCCTGATGCGCCCAAAGAAAATCAGTTTCCTTCCATGCTCAAGGCATTGACTGAGTTCCGCAAGCCCTTGATCGCGGCAGTCAATGGGTTGGGTGTCGGCGTTGGGATGACGATGCTGGCCCATTGTGATCTTGTGCTGATGGCGAAGTCCGTGAAGATGCGTACTCCCTTTCCTCAGTTGGGTCTAGCGCCAGAAGCTGGAAGCAGTTTTAGTTTTGCTGAGCGTATGGGTTGGCAGAATGCGTCCTATGCTTTGCTCTCGGGTAGGTGGTTTAGCGCCCAAGAGTGTCTGGATATGGGACTTGCCTGGCGAGTTGAGCCAGATGAAGAAGTGCTAGCTAGGTCGATGGAAGTCGCAGAAGAGCTAGCAAAGAACCCGATTCCTTCGTTAATCGCCACTAAAGAACTGATGATGATGGCTGGTCGCAGAGAAGCCTCGTGGTCGGCTCATGGCAGGGAGAACGAGGTCTACGCAGATCTGATGGGTGGACCTGCCAACAAGGAGGCGTTCAAGGCTTTCGCAGAAAAAAGAGAACCGGATTTTTCAAAAATATCAGGAATTTAGAAGCTGTTTTTAATATTTATCTAGAATAAGGTTCGAACCATGGCCCAATTGGAGTACTTTCCTCAACCGATTTTTTCAAGGGACAATGAACAAGCGGCTCATTCTCGAGTGTTCACCAGTCCGGGAAAATACATACAGGGACCTGGCGTTTTAGCTAAGGTTGGTCGTTACCTGAGCACTTTAAATCTGGGTTCTGCGGGGGTCCTTGCATCAGCTCGAGGCCATGGGAGCGAGGTACCCGTCGTAGAGGCGAGCCTTTCTCATCATGAAATCTCTTACGTGAGGTCGGTTTTTGGTGGCGAGTGCTCCCTAGAAGAGATCGAAGCTAGAACCAATGAGCTGAAACCACAAAGCCCGGATTGCTTGATCATTTTGGGTGGAGGAAAGTGCGTTGATGCTGGAAAGTGCATAGCGCATCGTCTGGAAATCCCCGCGATTGTGATTCCGACCCTCGCATCGAACGATGCACCTTGCTCAGCTCTTTCAGTGGTATACGCGCCGAGTGGCGTTTTTGAGGGGGTTGTCGAATTTTTTCCAAGTAATCCCGCGATGGTCATTGTTGATACTGAAATCGTGGCAAAAGCGCCAGAGAGATTCCTTGTGGCTGGGATGGGTGATGCGATGGCCACCTGGTACGAAGCAAAAGTCTGTATCAATAACCCCGATGCCGTAAACATGTTAGGTTCTCGGCCTACGTTGGCGGCCTGTGCGATGGGAGAAATATGTGCTCATACGTTGTATGCCGACAGTCTTGAAGCAGTTAAGTCGGTGCACTCTGGAAATCCTACTGAAGAGCTCGAAAGAGTCGTCGAGGCTAATACATTATTAAGTGGTCTTGGTTTTGAGAGCGGTGGATTGGCAGCCGCTCACGCTGTAGCTCAGGCATACACGAATTTACCCATTGTCGAAGAGAATTACCTGCATGGCGAGATGGTCGCAATGGGCTTGCTGACCCAGCTTGCTCTGGAGAATGATGAAGTCGAAGCCCGTCGGGCCACTGAGTATTTTGCGAGTGTGGGTTTGCCTGTGCATTATGGTCAATTATCGCTCGATCACCGCGATTCAGGTGTGTTGGAGCTTGTGGTGGAAGCAACGTTGAATTTTGGAGCACTGAGTAATCTGCCCTTTGATGTATCCCCAGAGAGCTTGCGTGATGCGTTGTTATCGGCGAACGACCTTGGCATTAATATCGCAAAACAGGCTGGAGATGAGGCCTACCGCAGGTTACAAGCGAGCTGATGCGGGGAGCATACTGCTGGCCACAAAGCGCTCTTCCTGGCGAGGCCATCACAGTCTTTTTTGGCCCAAACCCGAGTAGTTTATCGATCACGATCACGCGGGAGGGTAAGGAGTCCAAAGAAGTATTGTCCGCAAGTGGCATTGACTCTCCAGAACAACCTATTCCTGCAGATGTCTCGAAAGAAGGCGTTGATTGGACTCCATGTTTTGACTTTGAAGTGAGCCAGGATTGGGACTCAGGGTTTTATTTGGTTTCGGTTACTGATGACGAGGGGCGTATTTCCGAGGCTTTTTTTGTGGTCAGAAGTAATAGAATTTTAGATGCGATGCTCGTGTTATCAACTTCTACCTGGGCGGCTTACAACCATTGGGGCGGGCCTAGTTTTTACATGGGCAGTTCTCACTCGTCTTTACGTCGACCATTACCAAAAGGGTTTCTTAGTAAGGAAGATCCTATGTCGCATCGAATCGCCCAGTATATGTACTGGGATGAATCTATGCAGGACAAAATTCAGTCCCAGAGATATTCGGCCTGGTGCATGGCCGCTGGTTGGGCGAATCAAGAGGTGTTGTTTGTTCGATGGGCAGAAGAGAACGGCCTGAATCTTGGCTATGCCATCAGCGAGGATCTGGATAAGAATCCTCGTCTACTTGATGGATACCCGCTTTATATTTCTGTGGGCCACGATGAATATTGGTCAACTGCCATGCGCGATAATGTAGAGAGCTTTATCTCCTCTGGAGGCAAGGCCGCCTTTTTTTCAGGTAATACGGCTTTCTGGCAGGCGCGTTTTGAAGATGATCGACAGACCTTGGTGTCTTACAAAACCAACCTGGAGGCTGATCCACACTACGACCCTAGCCACGCGCCTGGGTTGACGAGTATGTGGTCAGATCCTTTGGTGGGTCGACCCGAGAGCGAGATGACCGGGGTTTCTTTCACCTATGGGGGCTATGCCCATATGCCTAATGCACCTAAAGGTACTGGAGGCTATCAGGTCTGGGAACCTGACCATTGGGCTTTTGATTCAGTTGGCGCAACTCTCGGCTCAGATCTGGGTACAGAGGATGTTACTGTTGGTTACGAATGCGATGGCTGTCCTATCGAGGTAATCGAGGGCGTACCAAAACCCATAGAATCTGGTGTGCCTGAGGGGTTTCGGATTCTTGCCACGGCGCCAGCCCATTTATGGGAGACTCAAGAAGCGCCCACAATGCCTGATGGTTATATCGGTGAATTGAATTGGGTGGCCGCTCGTCTAGGCGGAGAAGATACCGAATCGATAAGAGCGAAGTACGCGAACGGTCATGCGGTGATGGGGATTTTCCCCAAAGGTGAGGGGGAAGTGTTTACCACTGGGTGCACAGACTGGGCCTACGGATTGAAGCAACAGGATGTTTCAACTGTCACGCGTAACGTGATCGATCGGTTTTTAGACCGATAAACTTACCAATAGTGGAGAGGGTAGCTGATGGATTTGAATTTAGCTGGTAAAAAGGCATTGATAACTGGCGCCTCGAAGGGCATCGGTCTTGCCATCGCAAAGCGGTTCGCTAATGAGGGTTGCTCGGTAGTTTTGGTTGCCAGAAGTGAAGACGATCTGAAACAGGCTCAACGTACTATATTGACGACAGACCAAAGTGTCGGTGTTGATTATCGTGTCGCGGATCTTTCGAACACCAGCGAAGTTAATGCTCTAGCCAAGGAGCAAGCCGATATTGATATCCTGGTTAATAATGCTGGCGCTATTCCAGCAGGAAACATTAACCGTGTTGATGAAGCAACCTGGCGTGAGGCTTGGGACCTGAAACTATTCGGCTATATTTCGCTCTGCCGCGGAATCTATGCCAGCATGAGCGCCAGGCGAGATGAGTCAGGGCAAAGAGTTATTCTAAATATAATTGGTGCGGGCGGAGAGCGACCCTCGTCGGGTTACCTTGCCGGCGCTGGGGCGAATGCGGGTTTGATGGCAATCACGCGAGCAATGGGCGGTGTCTCTCGAAAACATGGCATCCGAGTGTTGGGAATTAATCCTGGACAGATCGTGACAGAACGTCTTGAGACCATGCAGCGAGTTCTAGCCGAAGAAAAATTTGGGGACGCTGAGCGCTGGCAGGAAGTGTGGGATCCCAACTACCCGCCCGGACAAGTCGAGCACATAGCCGATGCTTCAGCCTTTCTGGTGAGTGATTTGTCGTCAAATACAACGGGAACAATTATTACGATTGACGGAGGTCATTGTGCGCGTTGATCGGGTTCTCAATATATAACCGATTAGACTTGTTTGCGGACAGCTAACAGGCTAAAACAAAAGAAAACTAGCTTAGAAAGGGTAAAACAATTGAGTGAAGTAGCATTAATCGTTGGAGGAGGTCCTGGAATCAGCGCAAGTTGTGCGAGGCTTTTTACGCAAGAGGGCATGAAGGTGGCTATCGCCGCACGAAATCCTGAAAAATCTGTCATGAAACGTTTATCGGAAGATTATGGGGTCACCTGTTATGGCTGCGATGCAAGGGAGCCAGAGGAAGTGGTGTCGCTTTTTAAATCCATTGAAAATGACCTAGGAAAACCTGACCTTGTTGTTCATAACATTGATGGCAGAACGCCTGATATTTTTAGAAAGTCGATTACGGAAGCGGATCCTCAGTTAGTTTTGGATACGATCAGGAACTCGACGTATAGTGCTTTCCTCGTTGGGCAGCAAGCCGCGTCCTCAATGCTGTCTGGAAAGACCGATGCAGCGGATGCGCAGCTGGGTACTATTATTTTTACCAATGCCAGCGCTGCGTTTAAGGGTTATCCAAATAGCGGTGCCTTTGCGATGGCCTCACATGGCAAATCTGGCTTAGCTGAGAGTATGGCGCGGGAGCTTATGCCACAAGGAATTCATATCGCTCATGTGCCGATTGATGCGGCGATTGGGTGGACACAGGAAGATGGTGTGCGTAGACACCGGCTCGCTGGAGACAGCGAGAATGACAACATGGCTGATCCGGATCGTATCGCTGATACCTATCTTCATCTTCATCGACAACACCGCTCCACATGGACTTTTGAAGTGATCATTCGTCCTTGGCTGGAAAACTGGTAAAAAAATCTAAGATCTGAAAAACAAATTCACTAGGATTTATTGGGGGTAATTTGGAAATGGAAATACACGGACACTGTGATGATCGATTCAGCGGAGTACTGAAAGCCTTCGAGAACAATTTCGAAAACAACGGCGATATTGGTGCTTGTTTTGCTGCTACGCTAGAGGGCGAGTACGTCGTGGATATATGGGCGGGTCATCAAGACAAGGCTAAAACACGACCCTGGGAAGAAAACACCATCATCAATGTGTATTCGACTACCAAAACGATGACCTTCATCGTCGCTCTGATGCTCGCGGATAGGGGCGAGTTGGATTTGAACGCACCGGTCGTCAAATACTGGCCTGAATTTGGGGCGAACGGAAAGGAAGAGGTTCTGGTAAAGCACTTTCTGTCGCATTCAGCTGGCCTGCCTGGTTTCAGCAGGCCCTTCACTAATGACGAGCTCTACGACTGGGATTTTGCTTGTGCGGATCTGGCGGCTCAGGAAAGCTGGTGGAAAACTGGCTCGCAGAGCGGTTATCACGCGATCACTCAGGGTTATTTGATTGGTGAAGTGGTCAGACGAGTCACCGGTAAATCATTTGGCACCTTCTTTAAGGAAGAGGTCGCGCAAAAAATTGATGCAGACTTTCACGTGGGAGTGGATCCAAAGGACTTTGAGCGGATAGCCGATCTA
>CAJWGQ010000118.1 GCA_913041025.1 uncultured Gammaproteobacteria bacterium
TGAAAGAAAAGTCTGCATTTCTTCAGACAGAGAGTCAAAAACCTTACACGTGTTCGAAAAAACCGTATCTCCTCCGACTTCCGGCGTTTCAACAGCATATAAAAGCGCACCCATGCTAGGAGTCTTGAGATAACTCGTGTCCGAATGCCAAAGACCTCCGAAATTTTCTTTATCACCCGGTCTCTTAATCACTTCCATCACCTCCGGAATATCCGTTTTATTGGTTATAAAGGGATATTCGACTGGCTTTCCGAATTTAGACGCGAGTTCAAATAACTGTTTCGTGTCAAGCGATTGGTTTTCAAAAAACAGTACCTGATGTTCAAGGAAGGCCTCGGATACGAGTCTAATTTGTGCTGGGTTAATATTGTTTAAATCTAAGCCTTCTATGGTTGCGCCAATCGCTTTAGACAATGGTCGAATACTAAAGTCTTTCTCCATGCTAATCGGGGGCTTCATGCGAGCAGTCGTTTTTTCTACAAATTTGGTAATTTCTGATGTGAGCACCAGCTAAAATCAGGCTTCCAAACGAAGTAACAGCTTGTTCATTTGTTTGATCAATCAGAGTATGGCCGAATACAGCGGCTACGGTTATTAAAAGTAAACCAGCGCTCCCTGTGATAATAGTGAGGCCATCCTTATGACGTCCGCAGCCCAGCGACAGCGCTAGGACACTAACGGGCAGGACCACAACAAGAAGAATCAAATGAAATGCCTCGTCGTCGACAAAGTAAAGATTGATGGTAGGAAGGATCGTGAGGAAAACGGGCAGGGCTAGACAATGAACGATGCATAATGCCGAGCAAAATACAGCGATTGAATCTAAAATTCCCGTAGAATTATGCTGCTGTTCTTTTGTCATATGGCTCCTCTTCGGTCAGATACCAACATCCTTTATGTAGGCAGTTTTAAATCATAGCGAGCATTTTCTTCGTGATCTTATCCCTTATCAAGATTTTTCTGAAAAGGGCCTTTGACGAAGGCTTTGGGTCGCTTTCATCATTGCTTGTCTGGCAATTGGAGTGCAATATTGCTCGAACGAGCTTTTAGGTGCATTACTCAGGACGTTCGGTCTAACTGCCGGAATCTGAAGTCTTGAGATTTTTGATCAAATACGGAGGTGTTTTTTTGTTTTCAAATAAAGTGGTTTTAGTAACTGGCGCTGCAGGCGAGCTAGGAAGTGCAGTATGTCATTTTTTCAAACAAATGGATGCCAAAGTGATTGCGGTGGACCTTGAGCTCTCTCTGCTAGAAACGGTTTTTGGACCGCAGAAAAAAGACTTTATTCTTTTTTCTGTGGATCTTACGGACAGAGATAAAACCAGGTCAGTCTTTGAAAGAATATTAATTGACCACGATCGTGTTGATTTCGTCTGTAACATTGCGGGTGGATTTGCAATGGGGGAATCCGTCCACGAAACATCGGATTCAAAATGGGATTTTCTCTTTGATTTGAACTTGAGGTCGATTTTGCATACTTCCTCGGTACTTGTGCCCAATATGATTAAAAACGGAGGTGGTAAAATTGTGAATGTGGGAGCGCGAGCTGCGTTAAGCGGTGTCGCGAGTATGGGAGCCTATACCGCATCGAAGTCCGCGGTAATTCGAATTACCGAGGCGATGGCGGCAGAGCTAATGAAGGAAAATATCAATGTAAATTGTATTCTTCCAGGTGTTATCGATACGCCGACGAATCGTGCGCAAATGCCAGATGCCGATTTTTTATCTTGGGTCGACCCCTCTCAAATCGCTGAAGTTATCGGGTTTTTGTGCTCTGAAAAATCTATCCCGGTAAATGGTGCGTCAGTTCCTGTTTACGGTAGAAGTTGATTCGTATGTTTTATCCAATTTTGGTAGGAAGCCAACAGGAAGAGTATTATGACTAGAGTTCTCAATTGGAAACGAAAGGAAAGCAAAAGATTATCCAACTGCAAAGTTTTTGAGGTTTTTGAATCAATCTCTATTTCTCCGATGACTAACCAAGAGCATAGTTTTTACTATATTGACACCACTGATTGGGTGAATGTGATTCCAGTTACTCCAGATAATCAAATTGTGATGGTTCGTCAATTTCGTCATGGTAGCCAAGAGGTTTCGCTCGAAATCCCGGGAGGCCTGGTCGATCCGGGTGAACAGCCAGAGGTTGCAGCAGCAAGAGAATGCCTCGAGGAAACTGGGTACACAGTGGGTTCGATTTCATCTCTTGGTGCTCTAAATCCTAATCCTGCTCTTTTCGCAAACTCCTTACACACGTATGTTGCAGAGCAGTGCGAGCTAACAAGTGCAATCAAAAATACGAATACGGAACATACCGAAGTAGAGCTGGTCAATTTAGCGACTCTGCCAAAACTTTTATCAGATGGCACCATCGATCACGCGTTAGTGAATGCAACTCTATGGAAGTGGCTTTATCAGAAGCGAGTTGTTTGAAAAGATATAGTTAAACCTCGATTAATCTCGGCTCAAGCTTTGTCTTCAGAATTAAATCTTTGTAGCTTGTTGGTGCGTATGAGCTGCTTAATTTCCTCTACGTACTTCAGGCCCCTTGCACTATAGGTCTCTAATCCTTCGGCAAGAGTCATTCCGCTGAGGTGACCGTTGTCAGCTCTCAATGCAGACCGTATATTTCGCAAGTCCTGATAAGCCCGGTGGGAGTTAATGTTAAGCATATAGGCCTCAACGCTTTCTTGAATAGAATTGTATTTGGCGACTTCGTAAATTTCCCCTGCTGCGCGTTTCAGCGGGGTAATCCCACATCCTTTTCGAAAACACCAGATTCCAAACATGTTTTTTGCTTGAGTAGCGAATCTCGATGTTCCCCAGCCTGATTCATTGGCGGACTGAGCGAGCACAAGAGAAGCGGGGACTTCGTCTACTTTAATGATGAGAGCTTCTAAAGCATCCTGTATATTGGACTGAGGGTTGACTTTATATTTTGAGCGCAACCGTTTTATCTCTGATAAATCCTCCTCTGTCATATCTGAATCACTGAAAAAAGACCTCGAAATTCGTTTGGCAGTTTTTCTCTCGTTTCGAATTTTATGGTTCGCTTCCCTAATCTTGGGAAGCATAAAGGCAAAAAATTTCTGTTTTTTTTCCTCTACCCTTGTGAACGATGAAAAATTTGGCAATTCGTCGGGTTTTTCGTCAATTTCTGATGTTTTGGGTCTTGGCTCCAGCGCCACCCATTTGCTTTTGGCAATTGCGCTAGCTGGATTAACTTCGTCGAGAGTTATCCACTCGGCAAACGCTAAATCAAACCCGACAAGAGCCAGAAAAACACTGGAAAGATATGAAGTTAAAGCTTTTACGGAATTCTTGAAAACGAACGCCCTATGACACTGTAACGATAAGTTTATTCAGATTTAGCTCTTAATCAAATGCTTTTCAAAAAAAAAGGGCAGCCCTGAAGCTGCCCTTTCTTGTAATACCTATAGAAGTCTATAGCGTGTATCTGTACTGAAGCTGAATCACTCTTCCAAGGTTAGTCGTGACGCCTTGGTCCAAGCTATTTGCTCCGAGGTTGTTTAATGGGATTCTGCCAGGAATTGCTCCCGCCGTAATCGCGTAAATTTCATCCGTGATATTACGCCCAATCAAAGAGAAGGAATGTGTTCCTTCTTCCGAATACACGTTGATCGCGGCATCAAGAAGCCAGAAGCTATCTTGAACGAAAGGATCTATGGTCGGTGTATAAGCGTAGTCGTCCGTATATCGGCCATCTGCAGAGAACGAGGCTCTCCAACCATCAGCAATTGATGTGTCGTAGGTAAATCCGATAAAACCAGTAATATCCGCTGTTCCAGATCCATCGATTCCCTTAAGGTTTTCTCCTGTCGCGTTGATGAAATCTTCGGAATAGACCGTGTCTGTCCAAGCCCAAGCTGTTCTTATAGTGAGGCCTTCCACGTCGGTGTTCCACAACATGTCAAACTCGACTCCTTCTGCTTCTAGCGCTGAGGCGTTAAACGTGCTGAATTGTATGATCGTTGAGTCGAATAGTTGTACTTGAAGGTCCGAGTACTCGTAGGAGTATGCCGTTGCGTTAAGCCGCATGGCCCCGTCGAGTAGTTCTGCCTTCATACCCACTTCAAATCCTTCCGCCTCCTCTGATTCATAGACGAGAAAGCTGAAATCTCCGCCATTCACGGCGGGATTGAGAGCCGCGGTCGGCAGAGCGCTGTTGTCAAGGCCTCCAGACTTAAACCCTTCTTTATAGGCTGCAAACACTGAGATATCTTCGGTCAGATAATGATTGATCGCTATCTCTGGAGAAGTATTAGTATCCGAGAACTCAAGCCCATCAATTCTAGGCGGCGCTCCAAAACCAAAAGCCGTAGCAGCTGCGTGAACGTAAGGAATGAGGATATATCCTTCCTTATCCTCGTCAGTATACCTCGCCCCAATTGTTAGCTCGGTATCTTCAGTGAGGTCCCAGTAAACGGCGACCATCGCTGAATAGACGGTGGTGTCCAAGAAATGATTCTTATTGTAATCGTAAGCGTTACCTGTCGCCGGATCTGGACCGACAATAGCTGAAGTGGGATCGAAGTCGCCAAATAATGCCAAAGCCGGGCCAAATATATTAGGCATTATTGGGAGGTTGAAAGCATACTGATACGCATCAAAGCCTTGCTCAATATCCTGGTAATAAAAACCCACCTGAAAATTGAAGGCGCCATCGAAGCTGGAATTCAATCTGATTTCTTGAGAAAGACTTTCATAGTCGTTAAAGTGAAGCCCGCCAAAAACGCCCGCGCCCCCGCTGTAGTCATCTAACTCATCGTGTGACAGGTCAACCCAAGCTGTGATAGAAGTAAGAGAAAGACTCTCGCTGGCAGCCCAGTCGAGGGTTAAGCCTAGCATATTGGTGTCTTGGTCTAGGCCTCGATTTCCATCATCATAGCCGCCTGGGAGCCCAGCTCGGAGCCCTGGATCAAGATCAAGCAGCGATGTGTTACCGTTAAGTTCACAGTCATCTACGCTAAGGTATGACGCAAAAGCGGCTCCGCCAGAGGGAATGCCAGTAGCTTGAACGATACCTTCTGGGCAAAGTTCTTCTGCCCACGCATTGCCGCCCCCGGAGTTTTGATAACGAGAGTAGGTGTATTTTAACTTCGCTTCGAAGTCATCGGAGGGAGTCCAAAGCAAAGTAAGTCGTGTGTTTATAGATTCGTCACCCAACCACTTTTCGGCTCCATTGATTGCAGCCCTTGGATCGTTCTCGGCAGAAAAGTTTTCCCACATTTCATCATTTTCAGTGAAACCAATCGCAAGTCTGGCAAGAAGATCGTCTGAAAGAGCACCGGAAATGACTGCCTCTCCGTATATTCCTTCGTGTTCTGTTTCGACACCAGCCATCACCTCAAACTCAAACTCATCTGTTGGGTCAGCGGTCATGATTGAAATCACCCCTGCTGTGGCAGACTTACCAAAGTATAAGGACTGAGGCCCTTTAAGAACCTCTAATTGCTTCATGTCCATGTATGAGTTGTGAATGAATCTGCCTCTGTTGACCACAACGCCATCGACGTTAATGGCAACCGAGTGGTCAAAGGCCGCGGAGATAGAGCTCGATCCTATGCCTCTGAGGCGCATATTGGCTCCGTTTCCTGAACCACCGTGCGCGACGACCATATTAGGCACCATCTTTCCAGCATCAACCAGGTTGTTAATGTTGTATCGATCTAGGTCTGCCTCAGTCAGCGCTGCAATCGTTACAGGAACGTCTTGCAAGCCCTCTGATTGTTGCCGAGCGGTTACGATGATTTCTTCAATGGCTCTTTCTTCTGCAAAAGCGCTAAAACTCCCTAGAAAGGAAGCTAGGCCAAACAAAACAGCCAAAATAAATTTCATTTTGTTCATTTGTCCCCCGTTTTTATCTTCAATTTAAGAACTTCTATAAAAGTTTTCTATTTTTTTGATATATCTGTCTGTACTTGACGGAATTTAAATTACCTGAAGGGTTCCGTCAATACGAAAAAAAAGAATAAAAACTCAGATTTTAGAGGGAAGGGAGTCTGTCTCGCTTAACCGACACGTATATTCGTGTAGTCATGGGAAAAGATTATGTTCGTATCCTCTTTAAAAAGAGGGCGGGTCATTAGAGCCGCCCCCGTGTATTAGGTCGCTGATAATTGTTAAAGGGTATAACGATACTGCAATGAAACAACCCTCCCAAGGTGAGTAGTGGCTGCTTGATCAAGGCTATTAGCACCCAGATTGTTTACCGGAATTCTACCCGGTATCGCACCTCCTCCGAGTATATAATATTCATCCGAAAGGTTTTTCCCCATTAGAGTGAATGCGTGATGACCATCTTCACTGTAGAGACTTACTGAAGCATCCCAAATCCAAAAACTATCTTGAACAAACGGATCGAGAGAAGCAGTCCAAGAGTAATCATCGGTGAATCTTGCATCGGTGGAGAGGGAGAGTCGCCAGTTTTCGGCAAGTGAAGTATCGTAGGTAAATCCAATGAAGCCAGTTATATCGGCGCTACCTGCACCATCAAGGCCTATTAAATTATCTCCGGTAGGTGTGATGAAATCATCTGAATAGACTGTGTCTGTCCAAGCCCAAGCTGTCCTAAGAGTAAGGCCCTCAACGTTTGTATTCCAGAGCATATCGAATTCTACTCCTTCGGTCTCGAGAGCAGAGGCATTGAAGGTGCTGAATTGGATTATGGTTGAATCAAAAAGTTGTACTTGAAGATCCGAGTATTCGTAAGAAAAGGCGGTAGCATTAAATCGCATCGATCCGTCAAGGAAATTGGCTTTCATTCCTACCTCAAAACCTTCGGCTTCTTCTGAGTCATAGACTAAAAAGCTAAAGTCCCCGCCATTAACCGCTGGGTTAAGGGCCGCTGTGGGTAGAGCACTATTGTCCAACCCTCCAGATTTAAAGCCCTCTTTGTATGCTGCGAAAACAGAAATATCGTCCGTCAGGTAGTGGTTGATAGCGATTTCCGGAGACACATTTGAATCCGAGAATTCCAGCCCATCGATCCGGGGCGGCGCCCCAAATCCGAACGCGACGGCGGCAGCATGCACATAGGGGATTAAGATGTAGCCCTCCTTGTCCTCGTCAGTATAACGAGCCCCAACGGTCAGCTCAGTTTTTTCAGTTATGTCCCAATACACTGCAAGCATCGCAGAATAGACGGTTGTATCTAAGAAGTGATCTTTATTGTAATCGTACATATTTCCAGTTGCCGGGTCCGGTCCAACTAGTGCTGAGGAAGGATCGAAATCTCCGAATAAAGCCAGAGCTGGCCCAAATATATTAGGCATTACCGCTAAGTTAAAGGCGTATTGATAGGCATCAAACTCTTGCTCTATGTCCTGCCAGTAAAATCCTGCCTGGAAATTTATCGGTCCGTCAAACGAGCTATTTAATCGCAATTCTTGGGAAAGACTTTCATAATCGTTGAAATGCAGTCCGCCGAAGACGCCAGCTCCATAGCTGTAGTCGTCAAGCTCGTCATGACTTAGATCAACCCAACCAGTTACCGAGGTAAAGGCGAGGTTGTCACTTACGTCCCAGTTCATTGTGAAGGAAAGAAAATTTGTGTCTTGATTCAATCCTGGCTCACCGTTGTCATAACCGCCAGGAAGTCCTGCACGCAATCCAGGATTCAGATTTAGTTTTGATGTGTTTCCGTTGATCACACAATCGTCGATTCCCCGAACTGTGGTAAATGCTGCCCCTCCTGATGGGATGCCAGTGCTTTGGACAATTCCCTCAGGACAGACATCTTCTGTCCATGCTGTGCCACCACCGTCATTTTCGTATCTGGAAAAGTTGTACTTTAATTTCGCTTCAAAGTCATCGGACGGCGCCCACAAAAGAGTAAGTCTCGCATTGAGCGACTCATCTCCATACCATTGCTTAGCACCATTGATGCTGAAGTTAACAGGGTCATTGACAGATAGGTTCTCAAACATTTCGTCATTTTTTGTAAATCCAATAGCGAAACGTGCCAATAAGTTTTCAGACACCGCGCCAGAGACAACCATTTCTCCATAAGTCCCTTGATGTTCTGTCTCTACTCCGGCCATAACTTCGAACTCAAATTCTTCGCTGGGATCATTGGTCATTATGGAGATTACGCCAGCGGTCGCTGATTTTCCGAAATACAATGATTGTGGACCTTTGAGGATTTCTAATTGCCGCATGTCCATGTAGGAGTTATGAATAAAACGCCCACGATTGACGACTACACCGTCAAGGTTGATGGCTACTGAATGGTCAAAAGCGGCTGAGATCGAGCTTGATCCTATCCCCCTTAAACGAAGCGAGGAACCATTCCCCGACCCACCATGATTAATAACCATGTTGGGTACCATTTTAGCCGCGTCGACTAGACTAGTAATATTGTATCGCTCTAGGTCTTCCTCGGTTAGAGCTGCGATGGTGACTGGTACGTCCTGCAGCCCCTCGGACTGCTGTCTAGCGGTCACGATTATTTCCTCCATACCACGATCGTCGTTTGCTATGGAGGTTTGGGTTGCGGCAGTTGCGACTAGCGCTAAGAATAATGCAAATACAAGTTTGAAATGATCCACGTTTGTGCCCCTTTTTTCTATTCTTTTTTTTCTAAGGAATACAAAGGAACCGAAGTGCCTTTCTCTTTGAAAGTTATAGCCGTCTTTTCAATACGGATTGGTCAATTGTGAGGGTACTGTGCGGAATGTCAATAGTTAAAGAATTATGAAGTTTATGGTCTATTTGCCGGAGAATTTAGCCTATGCAATTTTGATAACGGAGAACGTGTAGAATTTAATTCAAGAGAGAACCATCTATTTGCGCGAGAACTGGTGTGCTTCGAAACGATAAGAGTTTTATTCCTTGGATTTTAGGGCTTTTGAGAGGTGGTGGCCTGTCTCCGATTTCTTATTTTCAGAGACTTCTTCGGGGGTGCCTACTACCATAATTTCTCCGCCACCGGGACCACCATCCGGTCCTAGGTCAATCACCCAATCTACGGTTTTTATTACATCTAGATTATGTTCTA
>CAJWGQ010000119.1 GCA_913041025.1 uncultured Gammaproteobacteria bacterium
GTCGTGTTTTATCCGTTTTCGCCAGTCGTGATTGGCTCCAATAGGTCCGACCAAGTAGGGAGTTAGCGAGCAAATTATCTCGGCGGGATGCCACGTTTAACCAAGAAATTGCACTATTAAATTTTCTTTGATTGACCAGGTAAGCACCAATAGCTGCCTGCGCTGCACTGTCAGAGGCATTAGCTAGCTCCCTAATTAGTGGCCAGCCTTGGGATTCGGTATCGACTGATTTAGGCTCTAGTGCTGCTAAAACATCGGACAGCTCAAAGAACCAATACTTCAAGGGATTTTGTTCTTGTCTCCCCAGAACCAAGAGCCCCAGATCGATTTCTTCTGTCGTTCGGTAGATGGATCCTACAGGGTTGTAACTGGAAGTCTTGATGAATGTTTTTGCGTCGTTGATAGTCATGATGGGATAGGGACTATCTCTTTCTCCGTTATTTTTCTCGACCATAATTTTTTGAATTTGATCAAGTGAGTCTTTATGTAATTTTTTTGCGTCGGGGGAGTCTAGGTGGTCGTAAAAAACTGACATTACGTAATGCCCAGTCTGACTGCCGGGATATAGGTCGAGAATCGCTGAACCAATCGAACCGAGTTTTAAAGGTTGGTCATCGCTAAGTTGCAGGGCTTGCTGCTCCAGTTCCAGGAGCCGAAGATAGTTCTTTTTGTTGTTCTCAGAATCAAAAAATTGCTCTTTTTCTAACGCCAAATTCTCAAAGAACCTAGAGGAGCTTGATTCTTGCTCGCTAGTTCTCGCTGCAGGTGCTAAGAATAGGGCAAGGACTGCTAAGCTGAATAAGGTTCTTTTCATGAATGCTTTATATCATCCTAAAAGAGCAGAAGAAATCATTCTCGCAAGCATTATTTGCCTGTAAGGCTTACAAGTGTCAACATATTGCTGCGAATCGTTATCGAGGATGTTTAATGAGCCTGCTGGATAAGTTAAAAATACCTAGTTCAAGTAAGTCGTTGCCCGGGAGAGAGGAGCAGATGCCCGTACCACCTGGCCACTTTGTGCATGGTAGACCCCTTCAAGCTCCGTTTCCTGAGGGCATGAAGGTCATTCAGTTTGGTATGGGTTGCTTTTGGGGGGCAGAGCGAAAATTTTGGGAGATGAGTGGCGTTTTTTCCACTGCGGTAGGCTATTCAGGTGGTGGTACTCCGAATCCTTCCTATGAAGAAGTATGCAGCGGATATACTGGTCACACCGAGACTGTGCTCGTGATCTATGATGAAGGTGAGGTGTCTACATTGTCTTTGCTTAAAGGTTTTTGGGAAGGGCATGATCCTACGCAGGGTATGCGGCAAGGGAATGATATTGGTACACAGTACCGGTCATCAATTTATGCTTACGATGACCAACAACTTCAACTCGCGATCAAGACTAGAGATGTTTATCAGAACACCCTAAGTGAAAAGGGTTTCGGGAACATCACGACAGAAATTCTCGAAACAGGCGATTTTTTCTATGCTGAACATTATCACCAGCAATATTTAGCAAAAGTACCCAACGGCTATTGCGGGCTTGGTGGTACTGGCGTTGGTTGCAATGTGGAGTCTTTAGCCAAGTTAGAATTGGCGTAATCGATTCTTTAGCTAGATACCGTTCTTGAAGTGCCGCATCTTTGGCATGTTTGAATACTGATTAGTTTGCCACTCTTGACGTCGAATTGTTTTTTTTGGTCGTAGGCCCATTTGTGAAAGCCGCTGCGGCAAAGAGTCTTTCCCTTTGCTTGATTTTTAAGTTTTTCTTTCTTGAAGCTCTTTAGGTTAGTGGGTTTTGACATAAGTTCGTGTCTGTCGAGCTTGCAGGTTGCCCATATTTGAGAATAATTCGCGTCTGGGTGCAAGACTAGTTTTTCTTGATGGATTGAATTTGAGTGGAAAAGAAATTGTCTAAAATCGGTGTCGGTGTTGACTTTGGTACAACCAATTCTGTGGCGGCTTATTTTGATGGTCAAGAATTATCATTAGTTGATCTCGAAGAGGCCGGCGCTGTTATGCCATCAGCCACTTATATTGATCAGGCTCTTCAAACTAAAACCGGAAAAAACGCGATCGATCAATATATCGCTGATAATACGGGGCGTACGGTAGAGTTGGTACCTGAAGTTATAGGCGAGACATCTAAATTCAGTGAGAGTGGTGATGCTGAGGATCCATCCGAAGTTGATACGGTCACGGAGCAAATATACGGTGCGCCTGTAACAGATAGCGGTCTTCAGGGTCGTTTGTTCAGAGGAACGAAACGATTGTTAGGTGATGAGCGGGTGCGACGACTTATGGTTTTTGATCAGCCCTTTCGGTTGGTTGCACTGATTACTCCAATACTTTTGAGAATTAGGAAGTCCCTTGAAAAGCAAGTTGGACCAATAGAGCTTGTGCATATAGGCCATCCCGTAAACTTCGAAGGTAAAGAAAGGTTAAGAAATAAGCTGGCACTTGATCGGTTGGGAGAGGCCTACAAGTATGCGGGGATATCTCAGCAAGAGTTCTATCCTGAACCTGTTGCAGCGGCTGTTAGTTTCCTTCATCGGCATCCAGAAATCTCGGGAGAAAATTTGCTTACCCTAGACTTTGGTGGCGGCACATTAGACTTTTGTGTGCTAGAGCGAAATCGAGAACAATTTAGAGTTCTATCCACACATGGGATCGGGATGGGTGGAGACCACATTGATCAACTGCTATTTCGAAAACTATTATTTCCAATGATGGGTAAGGGCGAGATTTGGAAACGTAAGGGCTTTGATCGGGAGATAGAGACGAGATTTCCTTTCGAGGAATTTGAGGATCTGTTATTGAACTGGGCGATCACGTATACATTAAATCAGAACAAATACACTACGCCTGTGATCGAATGTATCGAACAAAATGGCCCGGGAAAAAGGAAGTTTGAGCGCCTGAGAGAGGTCATCAAACATAATCTTAGTTATCTTTTGTTCTCTGCGATAAAGGATTTCAAGGCAAAGTTATCAGATCGAGAAGAGGCGCAGCTGGATATACCTGAAATAGACGTGAATTTAACGATGAGCAGACGAGAGTTTGAGGAACTGATTAGGGAGCCTCTTACGCGCGTGGAAGAAGCGCTTGACCTAACTATCGCTAAGGCGGGTTTAACCGCAAACCAAGTAGACATTGTTTTGGGGACTGGCGGTTCAAGCTTGATCCCAGCAGTGAGAACGCTAATGGAATCTCGATTTCCAAATAAAGTCGTGGAGCATGACCCCTTTACAAGCGTCGCAGCAGGTTTGGCAATAGCTAATTACTACGGCTACTCCCTGCAATAAAACGCTTAGATGCCTAAAAGATTTTTCTCTTAGACATGTTTTGTTGATTGTCGAGTTAGTATTTCGTTCAGTTTCTTTTTATTTTCCTTATAGGGGTCATCGCGCAGGTTGAGGTATTCCTTCAAGGGCATTTCCCGAAATTTTTGGGACATATCTCGAGCATAATCTGATTCGCTGACCCTGTGGTACGCATATTGGGCTTGGCCATCCAAAGCCGTCTTGATCCCTTGGATTTCGTAAGCCTTTTTAGTTGCGCGCTTGTATTGCGTTGCCATCTGCCAGTTCATCAAGCCGATTCGTTCGGCAAAAACTTCAGTGAACTCATCAATGTCGTTCTGATCGATACAATAGTTGGCCATTCCTAAACGGTAAGCTTCCTCTCCTGTGATGTTATCGCCGGTGACTGCCAGTTCGAGGGCTTTTCGCATTGGTAGGCTCCAAGGGAACCACAACATATCAACGCCCATGGAGCGCATGGGAGGGTACCCGATTTCGCAGTCTGGAGTGGTGACTAATAGATCACACATCGAGGCAAGTTCCGATCCGCCTGCGAGCGCGTAGCCATGGATCTGTGCGATAACAATTTTTGATAGATCCCAAATCTGAAACCATTGCTGAACAACGTAGCGGGCCCAGTGAGTCACCCCACTGGTATCCACATATTGATTTCCTAAATCAGGTTCGTCCGACCCCATTCCGGATAGATCGTAACCGGCGGTGAAGCATCTACCGGCGCCCTTTATGATGATGACGTTTATTTCGTTATCGAGTTCAGTGTGTTTAAGGGCATGAAATAGTTCTGCCCGGAGTTGATGGCTCATCGCGTTCATTTTATCTGGGCGATTTAGAGTAATACTTGCGACGTGAGTCTCGTGGTTTGTTTCATAGACGATTTGAGAGTACTTCAGTTTTTTTCGATACCAACTAGCGGATCGAATCTCCAATTCTTCTAGTACCTCGTCTTGCTGTGTTTGTTCGGCCATTTTCCCCTTCCAAAAAGCTTAAACAGATAATATAGCAGGAAAGTAATACTTCAGCAGGTTATGCAGTGACAGGGAGTAACTCGCTCTTTGAAATTTTTCTGCGAAGTTGGATAATTTGGGAAGGAAGTGCTTTAAGACGAGTATGTCGATCTAGACGTTGAGATCAGTTGGAAACCTAGTGGAAGAATTTTTTCGATATATTGAAGTCAATGAATGGTTGATTCCTTTGGCTGTCTTTCTTTCTCTGAGCTTTTGTTTGTTCTTAGAGATGTATATCCCGTTATTTGCACACAAGTACTCCAAATTTCGCCATCTGTGTGTAAATTCGCTGTTCTTGATCACGACGGTATGTGTTTCAGCACCGTTAATTGCGTTGCACAGCGCAGTATTTGTATGGCAAGCAGAGGCGCAAATGGGCCTATTTTATCTAATTGACCTGCCTGGCTGGGCCAAACTGATATTTGGAATCTTGATCCTGGACCTGATTGGTCAATATGGGATTCATTATCTTCTGCATAGGGTCAAATGGATGTGGCGACTACATATGATCCACCACTCCGACACACACGTTGACGCAACGACAGGATTTCGTCATCACCCGGGTGACGTTGTATTTCGAAATCTCGCGACCTTGTTGGCCGTTTCGCTGTTTGGGATACCTCTAGCCTGTTATCTAGTCTACCGCTTGATTACTATTTTCTTTGCCTACTTAACACACTCGAATATTCAATTACCGGCTCGGTTAGATAAGAAACTCAGCAAGGTATTCGTCACTCCTAATTTACATAAGTTTCACCATCACCATGAACGGCCTTGGACCGATAGCAACTATGGAAACATTTTATCTGTGTGGGATCGACTGTTTGGAACTCTGGTCCAGGGTAATGTCGAAAATATCCGCTACGGTGTCGACGTTTTGCCTGAGGAGCGCGACGAAGATTTGGTATATCAGTTCATGCTACCGTTTGACCTTTCCATTAAACTTGAAGACGATCGGTCCTTCGCGTCCAAATAATACAACTGAATCTAGGTTGAGAGGGTTTGAGGAATGGCAGAACATCGATACATCAAAACGATAAAGACCTACTATCAGGGGTGTAATTCATCGGATTTTGACTTGATGGTTTCCACGTTTGCAGATGATGTTGTGCATTACTTTGTCGATCACTCCCCTGTTATTGGATCTGAAGCCCTTGCTAATTATTGGTGTAAGGTAGGCCCGATAACTCAGGCAACTTGGCTTGTGGATCATGCGATTGTTCAAGAACCCGAGGCAGTCATTGAATGGAGCATGCCCTGGACTCCTAAAAGCACCGGTAGCCCCGAAGTACTTAGAGGCACAGAGTGGTTCATCTTTGCAGGAGAAAAAATTGCTGAGATACGTTCCTATCATTGCAATTACTATTTGAGCGACCCTGTGAATCGGGCCCTACATGGATTCGACTACCACGGGCGCGGTTATATCACCGAGGACAATAAATCATAGTTCTCTGGGCCCAGACCAAGAAGGATCGATGATGTTGAAAAAGGATTTTAGTATTCGATAGGTGAGTCCCCAGACGAAGTGTCCTCCGGATAGTCTATAACCATTAAAGATTGTAGGTGTTCCAGCCATCGGTAGAGTTTCCGTATCATGTAGCTTGTTAGATAGAAGGTCATCCACCGGCGCCCACACTACTTCGTCTACCTCGTAGTTTGTTGAAAATTCAACAACATCGAAAATCTCAAAAACGTGAGGCGCTATCAGCATATTCAGAATCCGGCCTCTGGGTTGAGCGCTTTGGTGATCTATCGCTCCAAGATAATTCCCTATAGATAGGTCTAATCCAATTTCTTCAAAAGTTTCGCGCTCAGCGGCTTCTTTTAGTCCGGGGTCATGTGGCTCTCTGTGACCGCCAGGAAAGGCCATATGCCCGGACCAGGGATCGCCTTCCTTTTCTGCTCGTTTGATGAAAAGCATTTCTAGTTGATTGTTGACTTCTCGAACAATAATGGCGACCGCTGCCTGACGCGTTGTCTTGTTGGGTTTTACTTCTTGATGCTCGAATGAGCTTATGTTGTTTCGAATCGTTTCAACTAACAACGAGCAGTATCCAATTGGGTTAAGATATCATCATACCTGAGTTGAAGAGTTAGTGGTTAACGATGAGTGATCTTGATAGGACTGGACGAGCTGAATCGCAAGATGGCTTAGCTAACAACTGTTTTGTTTGTGGAGCCGAGAACCCGATCGGCTTGAAGGTTAAGTTTTCGATTGTAAATGAGGTGTGTATCGGCTCGTTTACTCCCCAGATCCAGCATACTGGCTACGATAACCTTACTCATGGTGGAATATTATTCAGCCTACTGGATGACGTGATGGCGAACTGGGCTTGGCTGCAAGGAAAAAAATGCTTTACCGCCAAAGCAGACATACGCTACCGACAGGAGTTGCCCATAGGCACAGAAGTACTACTCGAAGGGCGATGTACTAAATTACGGGGCCGCTTGGCTCAGATGGAAGGACTGATCATTAGAAAGGATGATCAGTCAGTTGTGGCCGAGTCGACTGGGTCATTTATGATGGATTCAATTTAGGTCGATAAATCGACAGATTAGTTTTGAGTTAACCAGTTGATCATTGCTCGATTCGTCTCTTCGGGTTTCTCCTGTTGAATCCAGTGGCCGCAGGGTAAGTTCACAATGGTTGTGTTGGGCGCACGATCAAGAAGATTCTTTCCTTTCGGTACTGAGTCATAGTCGCCGTAGATCATAAGAGTAGGCTGCTTTATTAAAGGCGTATAGTTCTCGGTTAAGTGCCAATTTCTGGAAAAGTTGCGGTACCAATTAATCCCCCCCGTGAAGCCTGATGTTTCAAAAGCTTGAACGAAGACGTCGAGATCTTTCTCTGCCATCATTAAATTACCGGGCATCGCATCTGCCTTTGCTAAGGAAATGAGAGGCATCCCGGCTGGTAAGTTTGGCGGTGCTTCGTGCCATTGTTCTGTTCGATAAAGATTGTTGAGGAACTTCCTCGGGTTTTCTTCAAAAGCCGCGTCGGCAACGCCGGGTTGCCGATTGAAATGCACGATATAAAAGTCGCCTCCAAGGGCGTCTTCCCAGAAACTTACCCACTCTCGTTCGCCTCTTTCCATAAAAGGAACGCTCAAATTAATGATTCCCGAAACTCTTTTTGGATGCATTAAAGCAAGGTTCCAAACAACGATAGCCCCCCAGTCATGGCCGACGAAGACGGCGTCCTGATGGCCGAAGTGGTCGAGAAGGCCCAAAAGATCGCCTGTCAGATGCGCTATATCGTAGTCCTCGACTTCCTCAGGAATCGATGAATTTCCGTATCCCCGTTGATTCGGAATAATGACGTGATAACCAGCTTCCACTAGGGGATCGATTTGATGTCTCCAGGAGTAAGCATGCTCAGGCCAACCATGACAAAGCACGATGGGAGAACCTTGTCCTTTGTGAAATACTTCGAGCTTCACCCCGTTCGTTTTTATTGTTTCGGCGTTTGGGAACATGTGCATACATCCTGTCTGGTCTTGGAAGGATTTTCTGCCTTGCCCAAGATCGTTAAAAGTTAGTCGCCTTGTAAACTAAAGTTACTTTGACAACAATCGAGAATCAAATTGAATAATCGGAATCAGGCTATGAATACATCGGCGACAATCGACAAAGACAAATTAAACGAATTCATTCGACAGACGGGTTCGAATGTCACGGCAGGTTTCAATTGCGTTGTCTCGGTGTTGGGAGATCGAGTTGGCCTATTTAAGGGGCTTTCAAAGATCGGTGGTGGTACCAGCCAGCAATTAGCTGACTCACTTGGTTTAAATGAGCGCTGGGTGAGGGAATGGCTACAGCATCAGGCCTGCGTAAATCAAATAGAGTATGAGGAGGAAACTCAACGATTTTCAATTAGTCCTGAAGCCGAGTCAGTTTTAGTGGATGAAGATAGCCCGGCGTATTTGATGGGTGCTTATCATAGCGCGCTGTCCGTCTTTCCCGCGGCTGAGAAATTGGAAGACGCATTCCGCAGTGGCATCGGCATGACCTACGATGATCATGGTTCTAGTTGTGCCTGCGGTATGGAGAAAATGGGCGCGTACACAAAAAAACATCGATTGGTTCAAGAGATTTTGCCCTTGGTGCCTGGCTTAGTTCAGCGTTTAACCGATGGTATAAAAGTAGCTGATGTTGGATGTGGAGGAGCTCTATCTACGGTTGTTATGGCGAAGGCTTTTCCATCATCTACCTTTGTGGGGTATGACACTTCCGAGCATGCTCTAGCCCTAGCTAGAAAAAATATCGAAGAGATGGGAGTACAAAACGTGACTGTAGCCAATCCTAGCGCGGAGCCATTACCGAGCGATTCGAGTTTGGATTTTGTGACTACCTTTGACGTAGTACATGACACGCCTTACCCAGATCAAATGATACAAGATATATATGGTTCGCTAGCCAGTGGAGGCCAATGGTTGTGTGAGGACATAAAAGGATTAAATTCCTTCGAAGAAAATTTACGTGAGCATCCGATGGCTGCAATGTTATACGGGTTTTCTATTACGATTTGCATGAGTTCTGGCCTCTCAACTGCAGACGGCGCGGGCCTTGGCACTCTGGGCTTCACAGAGGCGCTGGCTGAGAAAATGATGATTGATAGCGGATTT
>CAJWGQ010000120.1 GCA_913041025.1 uncultured Gammaproteobacteria bacterium
TTCCGCCTATAGAAGGTGGTAGGCCGATGTTTACTTCTCTGGGACCGGTATTACTTTCTGCATTGAGCATCACATTACGGTTGCCGCTTTCTTTGGCATTACCATCTTTTACAACATCCTGCTGTATAGCAACAGAATCCTGAGTGGCTAACTTTTCCTCTTCTTGTGCTTGAATCGAAACGACTCCTAAGACCACAAAAAGCAGGCTGAATATATTATTGAGCATTTAGGATTGAAGGATATCGTTCAACGTAGTGTTGATGATAGTAAAGGTAGTAATAGCAAAGATGTTAGACCTCTCAAAACTTATATAGATAAATATCTTTTTGTCATGCCACAACATCAATATAATTATTTACAAACGGGTATGGAACCATCTCTACGAAATACATCCGATCTAATATATGGACTACAAGCAACAATCTGTCCATTTCCTTTAGATTATATCTTTAAGAATATGTATCGTGTATATTTATACAACAAATTAGAGAAGGCTGCCAAGGAAAAGGCGATCAAAGATGAGCGGAAAATTGTTATACCTTAAGCTTTTTCGTTCAAACCACTTCTAAGAGTAGGCCAGGCCGCGATCAAATATTTCACCATAGACCAGACAGTCAATAAACTGGCCACATAGATCAGGAAGTACCCCACGACGAGCCAAAAAGACATTTCATCAGGGATCGCTACTAACATAAACGCGATCGCCGTCATCTGAACCGCCGTTTTCACCTTACCGAGCAAACCAACCCTTACTGAGCCTGAACGATTCACCTCAGCCATCCATTCTCGCAGCGCGCTGATAACGATTTCCCTGGCGATGATGATTAAAGACGGGATCGTAAACCAAAATGTTCCATAGCTAGCTAACAATATTCCGAGCGCGCTGACCACTATCAACTTGTCAGCTACGGGGTCTATAAAACGACCAAAGGGCGTTGTTTGGTTTAATCGTCTCGCAAGATACCCATCCAACCAATCGGTGAAACCAGCTATCCCAAAGCACACTCCAGAGAGAAAGTTTCCCAAGGGAGTACCCCAAAAATAAAGACCAACAAACACTGGGATCAGCAAGATCCTGGCAAGAGTAACGATATTAGGCAAATTCATAGATACTTGTTTATCGAACTAGTGATGGAGCGTTTGGTATATTTCTCGGGCGATAGCATGACTGATGCCGTCCACCTTGGCAATTTCTTGTTCGCTAGCTCCTTTCACGCCGGCAAGGCTACCAAAATGAGTTAGCAACTGTCGCCTCCTCTTTGGACCTACTCCATCTATAGATTCAAGTTCAGACATAGTCCGAGCGCGCTGTCGTTGATTGCGGTGCCCCGCAATCGCAAAACGGTGAGCTTCATCTCGTATGTGCTGCAGCAGCTGAGATGCTGACGGATAACTCCCAAGAGCCAAATCGGATCCTTCGTATATGAATTTCTCTAATCCGGCCTTTCTGTCGGGACCTTTTGATATTCCGAGAATAACTATCTGCTGAAGTTGGAGCTCTTCTAGAACCTTTTTAGCGCGCTTTATCTGGCCTACACCACCGTCTATCACTAGAACTTCGGGCAAGACGGCCTCTTCGCTTTTCAATCTTGAATATCTGCGTTTTAGCGCTTGTTCGGTTGCGGCATAATCGTCTCCCGCTTTCACGCCTTTTATGTTGAATCGTCTGTAATCAGTCTTCAACGGTCCCCCGTGATCAAACACAACACACGATGCGACTGTCGCTTCGCCCATGGTGTGGCTAACATCAAAACACTCTAGGCGCTCTGGTATCTCATCGAGATTAAGCAACTTCATTAAATCTTCGAATCGCGAAAATATATTTTCTTTGTTCAGCTGATAAGTATTCAAGTTTAGCTCAGCATTCTCGACGGCCATCCTTATCCATTCTGCGCGTTTAGAGCGAACACTAGAGAGCAACTGGACTTTCCGCTGGGCACTTTCAGTTAGCGCCTTCTCAAGTATTACCTTTTCATCAATTGCATGGCTTACCAACACGGTAGCAGGAAGCTCCATAGAGCCACTGCCAAAGTAATACTGAGACAAAAACGCCTCCAGGGCCTTTTCTGGCGCCAACTCCAAATTATCTTTTGGGTAGTATGTTCGTTGCCCTAGCATCTTGCCCTTTCTGATATAAATGACCTGCACACATATCGCACCCAGACTTTCTGCCAGGCCGAAGACATCCACATCACCGCTCTCATGCGTGACGAATTGCTCTTCCTGAATCTTCCTTAATTGCAAGATCTGGTCTCGATACTCAGCAGCGACCTCATAATTCATCGAGTCTGAAGCAGCCTTCATCGCTAGCTTAAATTCATTTAATACCTGACGACTCTTTCCCTTGAGAAAAAGTCGTGCTCTTTCGATATCTGCAGAATAAGACTCTTTGTCGATTTTTTGGGTGCAAGGAGCCGAACAGCGCTTGATTTGGTACTGGAGACAGGGGCGAGAGCGATTTTTAAAATACGTATCGTTGCACTGTCTGATTTTGAACAGCCTCTGAAGGATCTGAATACTCTCTCTTACTGCATAAGCCGAAGGATAAGGACCAAAAAATTCTCCTTTTTTTGATTTCTTACCTCGATGTAAAGACAACCTCGGAAAATCGTCTTGCGAACTCAAAAATACATAAGGGTAAGATTTATCATCACGCAGCAAGATATTGTAAGGCGGCTTCTCCGATTTAATGAGGCTTTGCTCTAACAACAACGCTTCAGTCTCAGAATTGGTGGCCGTCACCTCAACTGAAGCCACCTTCGATATCATAGCCATCGTCTTGGTATTAAGCCCTGAAGCTCTGAAATAACTGCTTACACGACTCTTGAGGTTTCTGGCCTTACCAACATAAAGAATAGTCCCGCTAGCATCTATCATCCGATAGACACCCGGCTTCTTGGTCAAGGATGTAAGGAAGGTTTTAGAATCAAAGGCGGGCGTCGACATGATGAGGAACTATATCGTTACTGAAGCAACTCAACCAGATCTAAAGCAAACGAATCTCGCCAATAATCCTATATCACGCTGCAAAGTTCTTAGCAGCATGGAGAACAGTATCCAGCATTTCCGAAGTCAATCTCTTCGTGTTCACGTTGAGTCTACTTGGGTGATAACTCGCGAACACCCCTAGCTTTGGAGTAACCAGCTGAGAAGAACCATGTTCGAATGAAGGCGCTTGGATTCCTAACGCAGAGTAGGTCGCTTGCTGTGCCAGCCTCCCCAGTACGACCAGCGATCTTTTGTTTCGATTCCTAATTCGACTATAAGTCTCAAGTTCTCGCCTCAAGAATGATTGACAATTCCTAACTTCTGACCCAGTTGGTTTATTGGCTGGCGGGTAACACTTAACTGCATTAGTAATACCAACACCCGAAAGTCTTGCCTGGCTAGGATCAGGGTCGTTGCACAAGCCATTCCTGAATAATGCCGAGAACAAAAATGTACCACTGGAGTCGCCAACAAATGCCTTGCCGGTTCGAGCAGCACCATGGAGTCCAGGCGCTAATCCTATGATCAAAATCGTTGCGTTGGGATCGCCCCACTGACCTACGGGCTCTGACCGATAATCGGGAAATTGTTTTTTTACTCTTTGTCGCTCTTTAAAAAGCCTGGGGCACTGAGAACAACTTCCCAAAGAACGCGTCGAGCTTTGACTCATTTAACCGGTAAAAGCCTGTAGCCCAGTCTGAGCTCTCCCAAGAATTAGCGCATGAATATCGTGAGTCCCTTCGTAGGTGTTTACGGTTTCCAGGTTCATCACATGACGAATAACATGATATTCATCAGAAATACCATTACCACCATGCATGTCACGAGCTTGCCTGGCAATTTCTAATGCCTTTCCACAGTTATTTCGTTTCATCAACGAAATATTTTCAACTGCCAGCTTTCCTTCATCAAACAACCGTCCCATCCTGATACAACCTTGCACTCCAAGTACAATCTCAGTTTGCATATCCGCCAATTTCTTCTGGATCAGCTGATTCGCGGCGAGCGGCCTGCCAAACTGGCTTCGTTCAAGAGTATATGTTCTTGCCGCGTGCCAACAAAATTCAGCCGCGCCCATAGCACCCCATGCGATCCCATAGCGAGCCCTGTTGAGACACCCAAACGGCCCCCCTAACCCCTTACCCTCAGGCAGAAGGTTTTCTTCAGGGACGAACACATCCGAAAGCACAATTTCTCCTGTTACGGATGCTCTCATAGACATCTTGCCCTCGATTTTTGGCGTACTGAACCCATCGAAATCGCGCTCTACCAAGAAACCTCGGATCTCTCCTTCTAACTTTGCCCAGACCACCGCGACGTCCGATATTGGTGAATTAGTAATCCACATCTTCGCGCCGTTTAAAAGATACCCTCCGTCCACGGGTTTTGCGTTAGTCACCATACTAGACGGATCTGAGCCATGATCAGGCTCAGTTAACCCAAAGCACCCGACCCACTCGCCGGACGCGAGTTTGGGCAGAAATCTTTCTCGTTGATCTTCATTACCGTAGGCATGTATGGGGTGCATTACCAAAGAAGACTGCACACTCATCGCCGAACGGTAGCCCGAGTCCACACGTTCGACCTCCCTGGCCATCAAACCATACGAGACATAACTTGCGTTCGAACAGCCGTACTTCTCGGGCAAAGTCGACCCGAGCATCCCCAGGGCTCCAAATTCATTCATTATTTCTCTGCTGAAGGTCTCGTCTCGGTTAGCCTTCAACACTCGACTCATTAACTTGTCTTGAGCGAAATCTCTTGCGCTTGATTCAACAAGCCTCTCTTCTTCATTTAATTGCTCGCTCAACAGAAAAGGATCTTCCCAGGAAAAAGGCGCCTTATCACTACTCATTCGTTACCTTATGCATCACGTCAAAGGCCGTCAGACTATGCGAGCTAGAACTCAACTTCAACTCTTTAATTTTTTTTACGAACCAATACAACCAGCCATTCAAATTAACCTCTTAAGGTCAAGATTCGTTGTATAATCCGCGCTCAAATTTTCTGAGTAGTTAGATGCCACTAGAACAAACCACCCTAAATCAGCTGATCGATACTGTCTCGCGATTCGTGAATGAAAGGCTAATCCCGTTAGAGGAACAAGTCGCCAACGAGGACTTAATTCCAGACAATATAATCAACGAAATGAAGGAATTAGGGTTGTTTGGTTTAACCGTCCCCACAGAGTATGGCGGCCTCGGCTTAAACACGTATGAAGAATGCTTGGTTGTCTTAGAGCTTGGCAGGACTGCGCCGGCCTTTCGCTCGATTTTCGGTACGAACAACGGCATAGGGTCTCAGGGTCTTGTTATGGACGGTACCCAAGAGCAGAAAGACTTTTACCTACCTAGGTTGGCATCTGGCGAGATTATCGGTTCTTTCGCCCTGACCGAGCCCGAGGCAGGATCCGACTCGGCGGCCGTACAAACGAAAGCTGAACCGGATGGCGATGATTACTTATTGACTGGGACAAAACGCTACATCACCAACGCGCCAACCGCCGGATTATTTACGGTTTTCGCTCGCACTAATCCAAATGAGAAAGGCTCTCGAGGGGTCAGCGCTTTCCTTGTCGATGCCAATACGCCGGGCTTGTCGTTGGGCCAACCTTACAAAAAAATGGGTCAACAGGGCGCCCACATATGCGATGTCATCCTAGACCAGTGCAGAATATCGAAGGACAAGATCATTGGCGGACATGAAAAACTCAACCGAGGATTTCAAACTGCAATGAAGACCTTAGATCGCGGCCGCCTGCACATCTCCGCCCTATCCGTAGGATGCGCAAAACGCCTGATCGATCTATCGGTCTCTTACTCGAAAGACCGAAAACAATTTGGCAAGGCCATTTCTGAGTTTCAGCTGCTGCAGGGCATGCTAGCCGACAGCCAGGCCGAGTCCTACGCCGCGGAGACGATGGTTTTAGATGCCGCCACTAGACGGGACCGAGGGGAAGACATCAACATGCTCGCCTCTTGTTGCAAGCTATTCGCCACTGAAATGGTCGGCAGAGTGGCCGACAGAGCGGTACAAATCCACGGCGGCGCGGGCTACATAGACGAATACGCGGTAACCCGCTTCTACAAAGACGTCAGATTATTCAGAATCTACGAAGGGACCAGTCAGATTCAGCAAACAATCATAGCGAAAAATTTATTGAAAGATTAGCCTATATTTTTCAATAGCTTACTTAATTTTTATAAATTCGTTTATGGCATCTCTAGTTGTCTTAGCGACAGTACCAGCGGGCTGCAAGGTGCTAGAACTTTCAGTCGAAGGCTGGCGTTTTTCGTGGGCATAGAGCACCTCACGGGAACTAGAGATAATGAGGCCTGACCCCGACTTGCTAAGCCCGTTCCTTAAAACAGCCTCGAGGTCGCCGCCCTGCGCCCCAATGCCAGGTACGAGTAAAGGCATCTCTCCGACGATCTGCCTCACTTCACCTAACTCTTCAGGATAGGTCGCGCCAGTTACCAAAACAAACTGATCATCGGTGTTCCATTCGGCGACCCGCTGGGCAACCTTCTGATAGACGGGTACGGGGTCCTCTATGTCTTTTTGAAGCCAATCGCTACCCGGATTACTTGTCCTGCAAAGCACCACGATACCCTTATCAGAATAACTCATGTAGGGTTCGATGCTCTCAAGCCCCAGGTAGGGGCTTACGGTCACCGCGTCGGCCCCATATCGCTCGTAAGCCTCTTGAGCATACAATGCGGCCGTACTGCCAATATCCCCTCGTTTTGCGTCCAGTATTACCGGTATTTCAGGGTACTTTTGTTTGATGTAGTCAATTAAATGCTCTAACTGAGTTTCTGCGCCCACTGCCGCAAAATAGGCCGCTTGCGGCTTGAAAGAGCACACAAATTCATGCGTCGCGTCCACAATACCCTTACAGAAATCTAAAAGAGGCGTACGGCCTCGCTGGAAAATATCTGGCATCCGATCAACCTGAGGGTCTAATCCGACGCACAAAAGAGATTGAGAGGACGCCCACCGGCTCTTTAATTTTGAGATGAACTTCAAATACCTTTCCCGTATTTACTAAACTTCACACACATGATCCTTTAAAACCCTTTGAGTGGCAGGCGGTTCGTCAGTTTCTGTTGGCCATGACCCTCTCAACCGTCTCAACAACAGAAACTGTCTGGGCTTCGACCTCCACATTAACTGAACCACCCTCGTCTAAAAGACCAAGCGTCGTCCTTGATATTGTTTCAGGTATCAAAGATACCGAAAAACTGTCCTGCGACCGGTCAACGGAGGACACAGTAAGGCTGGCACCATCGACAGCCACGAAACCCTTGTGAAAAATATACTTCATCCAGGGTGATTCAATCCTAAATGTAAGAACCTGGTCATGTTCATCTTGATGCTTTGAGCTCAATATCGCGGTACTACTCACGTGCCCGGAGACAATGTGTCCTCCGATCTCGTCGCCTACCTTATAAGAACGCTCAACGTTCACGACGCTGCCAGAGGACAGCAGATCCAAATTGCTCGTGACGAGCGTCTCAGGGATTACGTCAAAATACACTTCTTCTTTTTGAATCTCGCTCACCGTCAGGCAGACCCCATTAATAGCAACGGACGCGCCCAACCCTAAACCGACCGACAGTTGCTCCATGTGTATCGATAATCTGACAAGATTTTCGTCTCGATCGAAATCTTTTACTTTGGCTAACTTCTGTACGATCCCAGTAAACACAAATAACTCCTTTGACAATGGGTAAAAAAAAACCGGAGTAGAATCCGGTTTTTTTCTAAAATCATTTAGCGGAAATTCTATTAACCTCCAGAAGCGGCTAACTGCGCTTGTCGAGCAGATTCTCTGTCGATAAAGGTGATCCATTGCGCACATATGCGAACATTGTTGGTATCTTTATCTTTGCGTGATTCGGCTCGACATGAAACAAATGAGCTCCTTGCACTTTTTAATTTGTTTTGATTATACAGGCACATCCCTTTCACAACGTGCATCGTTTGAAGCTTGCGCAGCCCGCCCTTGTCTAACGCTCCATCAGCGGAGGAAACGCAGCGCTTGTGCTGGTCATCTTCCATATACAGATAGGCCAGCCGCTCAAAGATTTTTCCGTCGTCAGATAGCTCTGCCGCCTCTTCAAAGACAGGGATCGCTTCGTCCACTTCTTGCGCCAACTGCCATGCCTGACCATAAGACTGCAAGTTACGCGCATCGCGATCGACAATCTCTCTATCAAGACCTTCTTTTAAAACTTTTGCCGCCTTGTATGGCGCCTCTCGCTGCATCAACAGACCCGCCAAATTCGTGAAGTCCGTCTTCGTCTCAAAATAGTCCCCTGCATGCGCGGCCTGCAATGTGTTTAACTGAAGCTGTTCTTGGCCTTCTTGACCATAGATTCCCGCGAGGCGTATCCAATAATCTCTCTTTGGAAAATCTCGTACCAGGATCTTCATGGTATCGGTATAACCTTGGAAGTCTTCTTTCTCATAAAACAAAAACGCGACCAAAGCCCACCAGTTTTCTTTAACCTTAGTTCCTCGCTCTTGTGCAATACGTATCCCACTCTGGATCTGTTCCAACGCATTCGGATAATCTTTCATTTGATAATAGACCTGGCCCATGAATATACGAGGTTCAGGACCTGGGTTTTCCGCCTTACTAATCCATGTCTCCATGTAATCCAACGCGGCCTGGTAATTTTCAGCCACAAAGCTCAGCTGGGCGACCGTATAAAGCGTGGTCACCTCCAAACCCTCTGTAATATCCTCTCCTTGCGCGAGCACTTGCTCGTAGGCGTATATTGCTCCTTTGTAGTCTTCTTTCAAAAACGCAATGTATCCCAGCATATTATGGATATTACCTAGCTCGTTACCGTTGTACTTCTTGGAACGATTAAGCATATCCCTAAGAAACACTTCCGCACCGGCGTAGTCTTTCGCATCCATAAACTCTTGGG
>CAJWGQ010000121.1 GCA_913041025.1 uncultured Gammaproteobacteria bacterium
ATCGCCGGAATGATACCGGACGGAGCGAGCTCATGGTCCGGAGGCATGAATCAGGACATCAGTGTTACCCTGGACACTGAGGGTGTGTACGTCTACCAGTGCGACCCGCACGCAATGATGGCGATGGTCGGGGTGATCCAGGTAGGAGATCCGGTGAACTTGGAGGCAGTCAAGTCGCAGGCGGGCTCAAAGAAGGGTGGATTCGTTATGAACCAGTCTCGGCTTGACGACTATCTCTCTCAGCTTTAGGTAGCGCTGGTTAAAGTAGGAAGGGCTCTGCTGAGGCAGGGCCCTTTTTTTGTATTTTTTTCAGGCCTGTTTCAACCCATTGGATACATAATTTCTCCAGAGACCTGGTCAATCCGCTTGTTTGTCTCAGCGCTGATTTTCATCGGCCCCGCGTCAATGATCTCTTTCATTTGACTGGCCTTCGTAGCGCCAACGATGGTGGAGGCAACGAAGTCATGCTGTTTGCTCCATGCAACTGCTAAAGTCACCGGAGAGACACCTTCATCTGACGCTATCTCCATGAACGCTTTGGTAGCTGCGAGACTTTTTTCGTTCACAAAGCGTTGTGCCATTACTTTTTGTCGGTCCCCGGCGTTAAGGTAGGTACTGAACCGCGCGCCCTCCGGGAGTCGTCCTTCGTTGTATTTTCCTGAGAGCACGCCTCCTCCTATGGGAGAGTAGGGGATTAGGCTCACCTGCTCTTGGCGGCAGACCTGGGCGAGTTCATCTTCAAACCGACGATTGTTGAGGCTAAAATTATTTTGGATTGTCTCGTACCTTGCCACACCGCCCATCTCTGAGATCATCAGGCTTTTGGTTAGCCCCCAAGCGGTCTCGTTACTGCACCCAATGATCCTGACTTTCCCGGCTTCGACCAACTCGTCCAGCGCAGCCAGTGTCTCCTCGAAGGGCATCCCATGGTCCGGCCAGTGGGTTTGGTAAAGATCCACGTAATCCGTCTGAAGTTTTTCAAGGCTTGCTTCAATCGCCCTAATAATGTGGTGCCTATCTAGCGAGGTTGTGCCTTCACGGACCGCAGCTCTCATCCAGCCGTGGCTTGGGCCTGCGACCTTGGTTGCAATGATTAGAGAGTCCCTGGGTTTTGTTTTCATCCAGCGACCAAGTATTTCCTCGGTTCGGCCGGCATAGGATTTGTCTGGCGGTACTGGATACATTTCAGCGGTGTCGTAAAAGTCGATGCCGGCGTCGTAGGCTATATCCAAAATCTCAAAGGAGGCTTTCTCGTCCGCTCCAGTACCAAAGGTCATGGTTCCCATGCATATGTCGGAGACTACGATACCGCTCTTGCCAAGCCTGTTTCTTCTCATCGGTTCACTGCTCCTGCTATCCTTGAAAAAATCCAGTATACCTGAAAGCTTAAAGGCTTTATCTTTAAGAAGACGATGCAAGTTTTTTCTAAGATTAGGGAGGCCGCGGGAGGATGATGAACAAGTCTTTTTTGTTTTTATCAATAGTCGGAGTGCTTGGCCTGCCAAACACATCCATGTCTGAAAATCATGACTGGCCAGCTTACGGGAAGGGTGCCGGCGGAGGGAATTTTTCATTGGCTACAGAGATCACCCCTGAAAATGTAAGTCAGCTCAGGCAAGCTTGGGTTCACCGGTCGGGTGATTATCACCAAGGAAACGAATGGACGAAGGATAAAGTCATTGACAGCTCACTCCAAACCAGTTTTCAAGCCACACCGATTCTGGTCGAGGACACGCTCTTTTACTGCAGCCCCTACAACAAGGTTATCGCACTTGACCCCGCAAGCGGCGAAGAAAAATGGGTGTTCGATCCGAAGATCGATCCCGAGGGGAAGGGGATCTTACATTGCCGAGGCGTGAGCAGTTGGGTAGACGATTCAATGTCTCAATCAGCCACGTGTCGACACAGAATTGTAAGCACTACGATTGAATCTGAACTGCTCTCAATTGACGCCGCGACGGGCAAGCTTTGCGAGGGCTTCGGCGCCAGTGGCCGAGTGAATTTAAGAAGCGGCCTCGGGGATCATGACCATGGGCTTTACTACAGCACCTCACCGCCAGCGATCATCGGTGATCTGATCATCGTGGGTGGGTCAGTTGCCGACAACGTGAGTGTCGATGTGCCTGGCGGGGTGGTCAGAGCCTATGACGCGCGCTCAGGCGCACTGGTTTGGTATTGGGATCCAATTCATCCCGATCAAAAACCGGTGCTGGACGTAGACGGCTCTCAGCGCTACCAAAGGGGCACCACTAACGTTTGGTCAATTATCTCGGTTGACCCAGAGCTGAATCAGATTTACTTGCCGACGGGCAACACGTCCCCGGACAATTACGGAGGGCACCGAAACGGATCCGACTACTATTCAAGCTCAGTCGTGTCGCTTGATGCGACAACCGGCAAAGTTCTTTGGCATTTTCAGACGGTGCATCATGATGTCTGGGATTATGATGTGCCATCTCAGCCAACTTTTTACGAAATCGAAAAAGACGGAACAATAATTAAAGCACTCGCCCAAACCACAAAGATGGGGTTTGTGTTTTTGTTAAATAGAGAAAACGGAGAGCCGATCTTTCCGATTGAGGAGAGACCAGTCCCGCAAGGCGCTGTAGAAGGCGACTACGTGTCGGCTACGCAGCCTTTTCCAACCAAGCCAGCCCCATTAACATCGACTGATTTTGATCCCGAGGAGGCTTACGGATTTACGTTTTGGGATCGTGGCTACTGTAAAAGAGCTTCTTCAGAATTGAGAAACGAGGGTTTGTACACCCCCCCGTCGCTTGAGGGGAGCATGCACTACCCGAGTTCTATTGGTGGCGCGAATTGGGGCGGGCCGGCCGTAGATGCAAACCGAAAGATTTTGGTTGTTAACACCATGAATCTTGCGAGCACCATAAAAATGATTCCTCGAGAGGATTGCGGTAAGGCTTTAAAGGTGCTTGCCAATGATAAAGTCCAAGGCGGGATGTCCGCCATCGAGGAAAATATTGGGACACCGTACTGCACATTACGTGCTTACGGTCTGATGTCGCGTTTGGGCATTCCTTGTACGAAACCGCCATGGGGGCACCTGACTGGAATTGATTTAAAAACCGGTGAACATCTCTGGCAAGTTCCTTTAGGCACCTCAAAGGACTTGGCACCTTTCCCTTTCACTCGGATAAAGGGTGCGCCCAACATGGGCGGGCCGATGGCAACGGCCTCAGGGCTTACTTTTATTGCGGCTACTAGTGACTATTACCTAAGAGCGTTTAGCACTGAGTCAGGCAAGGAACTCGCAAAATTCAGGTTGCCCACGGGCGGTCACGCTGTCCCGATGAGTTACACGAATTTAGAAGGGAAGCAGTTTGTTGTCATTGCAGCGGGCGGACACTGGGCGATGGGATCTCCCGCGGGAGATTATCTGGTTGCGTTTGCGTTACCAGAAACCAAATAAACCTGTAAACTGGGGCCGCCGGGTGAATTAGACCCTTCAGGGCGAAAGCCCATTTTGGTCAACAAAAAAAATGGAAGACAAGATATGCAATCTGTCAGTGAGTCGGTAATCGACTTAATAGGAAACACGCCGATCGTCAAACTTAAGAGCTTTGACGTGGGCGAATGCGAGTTATTCGTCAAGCTTGAAAATCAAAACCCAGGCGGCTCGATTAAGGATCGAATCGGATTGTCGATCATTGAAGAAGCTGAGAAGTCTGGGGAGCTCAAACCAGGCGGCACAATCATAGAAGCGACGGCGGGAAACACCGGGATCGGCTTGGCGTTGGTCGCAGCCATAAAAGGTTATAAACTAGTACTGGTTATCCCCGATAAAATGAGCAGGGAGAAAATCCTTCATCTTCAAGGCCTGGGCACTGAGGTAGTGATTACACGCTCAGACGTTGCTAAGGGTCATCCTGATTACTACCAAGACCTGGCGCTTAAGATCGCAAGTGAGAGACCGGGAAGTTTTTTAGCCAACCAATTTTCAAATCCTGCGAACGCGCTCGCACACAAGACCACAACAGCGCCTGAGATTTGGTCTCAGATGGATCATGACGTTGATGCGGTAGTCGCTGGAGTTGGTTCTGGAGGAACCGTTGCAGGGATCGCTGAATACATGAAATCGCAGAACCCAGAATTTAAGATGATTGTTGCCGATCCTGAGGGCTCTATTGTTGCAGACGCAGTCAACACTGGGGAATTTGAGTACGATGGAGGCTCATGGTTAGTCGAAGGGATTGGGGAAGATTTTATTCCTTCCAATGTCGAGTTAGCGATGCTCGATGAGGGCGTTGTGGTGTCTGATGCGGAAGCATTTTCAGTGGTGCGCCAGATGCTTGAAGAGGAAGGTATTTTAGCGGGTTCCTCGAGCGGCACACTGATCGCCGGCGCGATCAAGTGGTGTAAGATGCAAAAAACACCAAAGCGGGTCGTGACCTTCGTTTGTGATACCGGCAATAAATATCTGTCGAAGGCATTCAATTCAGCCTGGTTAAAGGACAACGGATTGCTGTCAGACGTATCGCAGGGAAATCTTTCTGATCTCATCAGCAGGCGTTTTGACAAGGGCGACATGATTAAGGTCAACGAAGACGACACCCTGCTCACAGCGTTCAAGAGGATGCGTGCAGATGATGTCTCTCAGCTGCCAGTGATGAGTGAAAACAACTTGGTGGGGATTGTTGACGAGGAAGATATCATGCTCAACGTCTACCGGAACGAGCAGCTTTTTTCTCAGCCCGTTAGCTCCGTTATGGTGACCAAGCTCGAGACACTCCAAGTCAGCGACGACGAAGCGAAACTGTACGAAACTTTGGCGAATGGCAAGGTCGCAATCATTCGCGACGGCGATGCGTTCTTAGGGTTCATTACCAAAGTGGATTTGATCAACCAATATAAAACGACTTTTGTGGCGAATAATTAATATGACAAAGACAACTGGAAAGGAATACCGTTTTGCCACTAAGGCGATCCACTCCGGCCAAGAGCCGGACTCGGCAACCGGCGCAGTGATAGTGCCCATCTATGCAACGTCAACCTATGCTCAGGAGAGCCCAGGTCAGTTCAAAGGTTTCGATTATTCGCGCACCGCCAACCCTACGAGGCAATCCCTAGAGGAATGCATGGCCGACTTAGAGGGAGGAAGCAAGGCTTTTGCGTTTGCCTCAGGAATGGCTGCAACGGCGACGGTCTTAGAGCTGCTCGATTCGGGAGATCACGTCATTAGTATGGACGATCTCTATGGCGGCACTTATCGTTTGTTCGAGAATGTTAGAAAAAGATCATCGAACCTCGAGTTTTCTTTTGTTGACTTAAGCAACATCGAAACCCTTAAAGAAAATCTAAAGCCCAACACAAAAATGATATGGGTAGAAAGTCCCTCGAACCCTCTGCTTAAGGTAGTAGATTTAAAAAGAGTGAGCGAGTTCGCAAAAGAAAATAACTTGCTCTGTGTTTGCGACAACACGTTTTGCTCGCCCTTTGTCCAGCGGCCTTTAGATTTAGGTTTTGATATCGTTGTTCACTCAGCAACTAAATACCTCAATGGGCACTCTGATGTTGTTGGCGGGATGGCCATATGCTCAGAAGCAAATACTGATCTTGCTGAACGTTTAGGGTTTCTCTCAAACTCGGTCGGATCCATAATGAGTCCCTTTGATAGCTTTTTGGTCCTTCGAAGCTTGAAAACTTTGTCACTTAGAATGCAACAACATTGTGAGGGTGCGTCAGAAATTGCGAATTTCTTGGATGCGCATGGCTCCGTTGAGAAGGTTTATTATCCTGGGTTGCCGGGACACATTAATCATGAAGTCGCTGCCTCACAAATGAATGGTTTTGGTGGGATGATAAGTGTCGTGATTAAGGGCGGGCTCGAGAGCGCCACAAGATTTTTGGAGAACACCAAACTATTCACGTTGGCAGAAAGTTTGGGTGGGGTTGAGAGTTTGATCGAGCATCCCGCGATCATGACACACGCCTCTATTCCAAAAGAAATAAGGGAACGCCTCGGCATCGTCGATGGGCTCGTTCGTCTTTCTGTAGGGATTGAAGCCGTCGAGGACCTAAAGGGCGATCTTGAGCATGCGTTGGGGTTTTGCTAATTCTCGCAAAAGGTTTTGACATGCTCATATTTGCAGCTTTCGATGGTTTGGCTGTTGAACTATTCAGCGAAGAAAATATATAGTTGTTTAATATCCTGATTTCGAAGGAGTGCCATACAGAATGCGCTACACTCTTGAGCAGCTCAATGATCTTGAAGATATAAAAAACGTTGCCCGACGTTATTGCAGGGGCGTGGATAGGCTAGACCCGGACGAGATGAAGTCCGCTTACTGGCCTGATGCAACCGATGATCACGGTGTCTTTGTTGGCAATGCTTGGGAATTTGTCGATCACTGTATGGTCAGTCATTTGCGTTGGAAATCAACTTCGCATTGTATTTTTAATCATGTGATTGAGCTTGATGACAACGGACTTGAAGCCCGAGGCGAAAGCTACAACGTAAGTTATCTGCTTCAAAAAGACTCAAACGTTTTAGACACATGGCATGGCCGTTATTTGGACCTTTACGAGAAAAGAGAAGGTGAGTGGCGCATTATCGAGCGGGTGTGTGTGCATGAGTTCACTATGTCCGAAGCTGTCAGTGCCATGGAGATGGACGCAAGCAAGTTTCGCCAGGGTGCCTTTGACCGTCCGGCGAATAGTAGGCCCATCGGGCCCTAATTGTTTGTTCTAAAAACAATCATTCCGCCGAACCAGAGTTTAACGTCCGTTGACTTTTAGCTGGGCGACGGCGCGGTGAAGCGGGCAACCCTCTATGGTTATGCGGTGCATGACGCGTCGGTACCCGTGATAATCGTTCTGCGCAAAATGCCAAGTAGCCCTGTTATCCCAGAATGCGATTGATCCAGGTCTCCATTTAAATTTTGTCATGTTTTCGTCTTTTATGGCGTGAAGATATAGTTCTTGAAGCAATTTTTCAGATTCGTTCGGAGGCAAGTCTTTAATGCCAATCGTGAACCCGGGGTTTACATAGAGAGCCTGCTTATCGCTCTCCGGGTGGGAGATGACTATGGGATGAGTAACGTCTGCAAGTGCGTCTGCGGCTTCCGAATTCCCGATGCGTCCTCTCGTCTGTTTGAGCATCTCAAGCTGGTCCTTGCTTCCAAAAATATGCTTTGCCGAGTGGACGGCAGAAAGATCCTTAATCCTGATTTTGAGTTCGCTAGGCAAACCCTCGTAGGCTTTGTACATGTCAAGGAACCAAGTGTCGCCTCCTTCGGGTGGCAGTTCCCTTGCTATTAAAATCGAGCCCATTGCTGGCTCTAGGTCGTAAGAGTGATCTGTGTGCCAACCGCCTCCGATGTTGCCTGTTTGGTCTGGTTCTTTTGTGACCATCGCAATCTCTGGGAAATCGGTGTGCTGGGCAAAAAATCGGTTAATGTTGATGGGACCGAAATTCTTTGCAAAGTTAATGTGTTGCTCTTCACTCAGTGACTGGTCTCGAAAAAAAATGAGGCCATGCTCCGCAAAGGCAACTTTTATGGTAAGTAGATCGCTCTTGGAAATGCGTTTGGATAGATCGACGCCAAGAATCTCGGCGCCGGCGCCACCTGTTGGGTGGATTGATATGGCCATTTCTTGCTCTAAAATTTTTTCTCAATATTGACACATTAAATTTCTGGAAAACAGTGGGCGATCGGGCAAAAGTTTGTGCTTTTTTATGTATGCGCGCGGGACCTATGCTTTTGTTTTTATTCTTGGTCGGTTTCGGTATTCTGGTTATACCAAGTTAGGTTTAGTGGGTTTAGAAAGATGAAAGCTGAGATAGATTTGATGGGCCATGACGAGATGAGCGACCCGTCACTCACCGCCAAGAAATTATTCGAAGAGCCAAGGGCTTTCCTTTACGAAAAGTATGACCCGCCGTTTTATATTTTCTCGAGATATGATGACGTTGCCAATGCGCTACTCGACTCAGAGACATTCATTGAAGGTTTTGGGAACGGCCCGAATTTTCAGCCCGCGCTAGGGATCCTGTCAGATGCGCCTCACCACACATTCATTCGGAAGTTAGTACAAAAAGATTTCCTTGCGAAGCAAATCAATGACTTGGAACCAAGGTTAGAGGCGATTGTTGATGAATTGCTTAGCCGGGTTGAAAATCAGGCGGAGTGGGACATCCACGAGGACTTATCTTTTCCGCTTCCGGTCATAATTATTTGCGAGATTTTAGGGATCCCTACCGATGACCTCGGTAAGTTTAAGAAGTGGGCCGACGCTTCCGTTGCCAATATGTGCTCAGAGGATCCGTTGGAATACGCTGAGGACCTAGACGAGATGCGTCAATATCTGTTGGCGCAAGTTGAATTGAAGCGCAGGGATGAGCACTCAGCTGGACTGCTTTCGACCATCGCTCAGGCAAAGCATGAGGGGAATTATTTGTCCGATGATGAGTGTGTCGCGTTAGCTACCCAAATTTTTGTTGCTGGTAATGAGACGACCACTTCACTTATCTCCAATCTGGTTTGGCGTCTGCTCAGCCATGAGGGACTTTGGGAAAGATTCTGTAGCAATGAAATTAATACCGACGATGCAATTAACGAAAGCCTTCGTTTTGATCCGCCTTTGCTGGGGCTCTTTAAAACAACCTCCAAGGAAGTAACTATTGACGAAGTTACTATTCCGGCAGGAACGAAGGTGATGATGCACTACGGCGCTGCTAATCGTGATCCGAGTGTGTTTGAGGCGCCAGATCTATTCGATGTGAAAAGAAATGGAAAAAAACAGCTAAGCTTTAGCATAGGATTGCACGTCTGCTTGGGAAGAGAGCT
>CAJWGQ010000122.1 GCA_913041025.1 uncultured Gammaproteobacteria bacterium
GCGTAACGCCTAACAACCACGGATTGACTGCTGGCTGCCTTTATAATTAATTCCAGGGCATCGATGGCAGGTGGACCGATATCACCCAACACATCGATAACCCTGGCGAGGTCCTCAGGATCTTCTTTGTTAATTAGTGGCGTCAAATAATCAATCGATGTTTTTCCGGCTGCTCGCAACCCATATGCCGCAATGTTACGAAGATTAGTGTCTTTGTTATTAAAATTTTCGATGAGGGCTTCAACACCTTCTTGAGATTTTGCCATTTCATAAGCTGCAGATATTGCTAATTCGTCATTTGAATCATTTATGCGTTCGCAGAGAGCCTGCACATCAGTTACTGAACTCTCCGGGAATGATTTCTTGCCAAGGTGCCAGTTCCAAAGATTAAGCCAAACGGGCTTCATTGACTTTGAACTCACCGATTGATCTTCATACCTCCACTGGGGATCGGTGTGATCCCAACTTGGGTCGATGGGGTCGTTGTTTCGAGTGAATAAAAATTTCACCATGTGCCGCGGTAGGCCTGACTCATTAGAACTATACCGAGCGTGGACAATATCGAAGTGGACAAAAACCAAGGTGCCCGCGGGGCCGACTAGCGGAACTCGCTTATCTTTCCATAGTTTTTCAAGCACTTTGTTTTTCTTCGCGAGTTCTGGGTGCTTTTCTGCTGTCTCCTTATAAAGCACCTTGACCGCCTGTTCGCTTTCCTGAGGAGTCATTGTCTTGGCAAGCAGCTGATCTCGAATTTCGTTCAATCCGTCCCTCGATAACCGGTCGAATTCAGCTCGTGTTTTTTCGACTTCCCGGCGCGGCAGATATTGGCTCTGAGGTACTAGGCAAGTAGGTCCCATATCCAACGTGGTGTCTTGAGGATAATAAAACATCATCACGTAACGAGTAGGATGAGGTCTTCTCAGATGATCTATTGCCTGGTGACTGTGATTATCTCCATCCTTGTGGAGTCCCTGCTCTCCTCCTGGAAGTGTTCGATGATCGTGCCGATGAAAATGCAGGTGGTATTCGGGACCAATTAGTGATTCTAGTGTGCCTTTCACGACGGGTGACTCAATAAGCTCCTGTAACAAAGGAGCGCATGGGAGGAGATTGTTGTGACCCATTAGACCGGTCTCACTCAGCGGCTCTAGCTGTTTGGACACACGACCGTGGTAGTCTTCCGAGAGCCCCGAGTCGACCTGAAGGTACCCGTCAGCAATAAACCTCTGCATCGCCAGGTCATCCAGCAGATACTGTGCTTTGTTCATCAAGGATCCTAAAGCCCTATCCAGGGTTATGTTCAGAGGGGCTAATGCTTATTCATTAGCCTTCTGATTTCAATGCCTTTTATTTGATTTGCATTCCTTCAAGATCTCCGGCTTCCCGCCATTTACCTAGTAATGCGTTAAACGCGTTTACCCCAGGCGCATAGCCTTGTCCTATTCCACCACCATCAGCTATATGCCCCTCATTGTTATAATAGCCAGGTGTGCAGGCCTCTAGATAAGCTTGATTATTAACGGCAAGATTATTGATTGTTTCGACCCATCCAGTTTCAGCTTCCTGAGTAGGTTGGACATATTTAGCTCCTCGATCTAACACTTCTTTAATGATGTAGCCGATATGTTGGGCATGATCATCCAGGACGGAAGTCAAGTTAACTGAGGCTCCGGTTTGTGAGATGCCACCCATCTGAAAACAATTAGGAAAGCCATGGCTCGAAAAACCATGAAAGGTTTTTAGCCCTTCCGAAAAGTGATCACTTAACGTTTTCCCATCCTGGCCGGTCACTTCGAATCCCGCACGCCGTGTATAGACTGTTCCTACCTCGAACCCAGTCGCGAAAATGATACAGTCGAGTTCGTACTCAACGCCATTGGCGACAATGCCTTTCTCGGTAATTCGATCAACCCCTTTGCTTGCGCTCGTATCTACTAGTGAGACATTTTCTCTATTAAAAGTCGGTAAAAATTCGTCATTAAAAGTGGGTCGCTTACAAAACTGTCGATACCATGGCTTCAATAAATCAGCGACCTCTTCATTTTCTACCGTGTCGTCCACCCTCTGGCGTATACCATTCATCTTTTTGAAATCAGCCATTTCAGCCATCTCAGCTGCTTCCTGTGGTGTCACTTCAGGGTTTTTTTCTTTGTTCGTCGGTACGACTGACATCAAATCCCGAAAAATCTCTGTCCAACCATCGTTGACCAGGTCCTCTTCAACAGGAACACCAAGTAAGATGTCATTAAAATTTTCTCGTCGCTCTCGTTGCCAGCCAGGCGTTAGCGTCTCAGCCCATTCAGGATCGGTGGGCGAATTTCCCCTGAGATCGACAGAGGAAGGCGTGCGCTGAAAAACAACTAATTCTTTTGCGTGCTCGCCAACAAACGGTACGCTTTGAATTGCAGTTGCACCAGTTCCAATCACCCCGACTCGCTTATCGGCTAACTTATGTAAGTTACCATTATGATCTCCACCGGTGTATTCATAATCCCAACGCGAGGTATGAAAGGTGTGGCCTTTAAAGGTTTCGATACCCTCAACGGCCGGTAATTTAGGCCTATTAAGTGGACCGCAGGCCATCACGACAAATCTTGCATGCATGGCATCTTCACGGTCAGTGGTTATGAGCCAGGTGCTCGTATCTTCCTGCCAAACAATGCCCTCTACCTTGGTTTGAAAACACGCTTTTTCATAAAGATCGAATGTTTTACCAATGCGCTGAGAGTGCTCATAGATTTCAGGCGCATAGGAATATTTTTCTTTAGGCATGTACCCTAACTCCTCAAGCAAGGGCAGATAGCAATAAGACTCGATATCACATTGTGCACCAGGATAGCGATTCCAATACCAGGTACCACCAAAATCTCCTCCTGACTCGATAATCCTGAAATCAGAAACGCCAACCTCCTGAAATCTGGCTCCAGCAAGCATACCCCCAAAACCACCCCCAATAATCGCCACGTCGATTTGATCCGTTAACGGTTCTCGCTCGTAACCCGGTTCAACGTAAGGGTCCTCTAAATAATGAGCAAAATGATCCGACATGTTGCGATACTGATCGTTACCCTCAGTCCTAATTCGCTTGTCGCGCTCGGTTTGATACTTCGTCCTTAATTCGTCCGGATCAAATCCTAGGTTGTGAAATCGGTTAACAGATGATTCGGCCATGAGATCTCCAAATTATGTTAATGAATAGTGAGCTATGAATCTTTTCAAGAATATACTACTCGCCACCACTAGACGCCTGATTAGACATCCACTCCCTTTCGAGGAGGCGCGCACCCCTGAGCATATTACCCATATAATAGTTGCCCTCATGACAGGCGAATTCATAATTGAAATCGTTAGTCCTGGGCCAATACATTTCGCCAGCGTAAGGTGCTTCGTAACCCGGGTCCTCCACCCTAAAGTAATAGACCAAACCACCTTCAGTTGGCGTGAATTTTTCAATTAACCGGTAACCTTCCATGGGCTGATTGCGCTCCTGCATAAAATTGGTGCTTTCAATGACTGCAGTATCGCCCTCCCACCGACCGACAGAGTCGCCAGCTAGGGACATAATATTTAAAGGACGATGATCGTCATTCATACGAAACACTCGGGTAAAATGCATCCACTCGATATTTAGCATCATGTGGTCATCGGTTTGAACGATTGTTTTTACGTTGTTGTATGGTAATGACATGATGGCGTAGGTTGCTACCCCCGTCATGATGCACCGATCTCCTAGGTTACGAGACTCCGGACCATCGTAAGGTTGGTCTCCAGTTTCCATCCACCAAGCCGTGCCGTTCCGTGATCCTGTCCGCTCGTCAGGCCACTCATATTTTGTAGCGGTCTGCCATCGCTGTTTGCCCAAATCTGTAAGACCTGGTAACTGGCCATTTGGGGGCTCGATAATGATAGAGGTTCGATATTTGCCATCGATTTTGAAGGCGGTATCGCCCCATTCAAAAAAGAAATCATTGTAGGCCCCAATGTTTCCTCCCTCAGGCGCGGATCGATTGGGGTCACTTTTTTTTCTGCCCCACTCTCTGGCGGCGTGCGCTTTTTCAGCGATGGTCTCCGCTTCTTCCTCCGTAAAATACATCCTGTCGCCAAGTGCAATAGGACGTGTGTAGGGTGTCCGCGTAGAAATGTTGTAGCGACCCGACAAATCGGGCTTGCCGTTCGGTAGTCTCGGTATATCAGCCTGTGCTAGCTCGATCAGCAAGCCCATACCAAGTAAACCAATAATGATCCTAGACAATATCATTTCTAATTCTCCCCGATTCCCGAATAGATTTTAGAGTCTGTTACTGCTACTCCCTGCTTATTAAATAGGCCTTATGTCTTTTTTTTCGTTTCTCCGCAACTCTAGGCAAAGGGATCCGTTCCTGCTCTCATCATTGTAGGCACGCGTTCATAGTCTGGGCTTTGAGAGTTCTCATAAGGATATAAGGACTTACCTATTAATTTCGCAAGGTCTGGGTATTTCTCGAGTAACTGTGGCGAGGTATCTTCATAGTTCTTCTGAACTCTCATGTAGGTCCTCATATAGTTCTGCACCAGCGTGACCCGTAACCCTTTATTGGTTCGCTTTTCTGAGGCATGCCAGGTCGCTCCATTCCATATCGCCAAGGAGCCAGCTTTGCCAATCAGCGGCACATACTTATAAGGAGTTGAACTGGTATCTGCTTCATGCGGAAGGGTCGCCCTACCATAATGATGACTACCGGGCACAAATATTGTGGGTCCATCGTCTGCGCTATCGTAGTCTGTACAAACCCAGGACGCATTACACATATGGGCAATCTGACCCGCGCCAGGAGGTATGCCATGAGAGTCGCTATGAAGGCCGAGGCCCTCTTCCCCTTCACCCTTGATTATCCATGTCTGGCCCGAAAATATCGCGCTCTGACCCAGTAACCATTTCACGAGGGCAACACAAACTGGATTTATTGCGGCTTCAACAAATACCTCATCCTCTTCAAGTAAATCCCAGCCATTTTTCAGGGTTTTGTCTTTAGGGATTTTCGCTGTGCGGTAATCACCCAGCTCAAGATTGTTACGTTTTTCGCAGGCTTTGATTATGGCTTCTCTCAACCGGTCGATGAACCCCTCGCTGCTGTGCATCTTTTCCGGAGGCACAACGGTCATCCCATAAGCCTCAAGCTCGACCACATGTTCAAACAAATCATACTTGTTCAGCTCAAGCATCAAGTTATCCACATCAGGATAAACCTTGTATTCTGATAAACTCATTTACTCCCCTCCAAAAGTAGTAGTTCGATACTGTAACGCCACTAAAACAAATTTGTAAACTGTTAAGTGATTAACTAGGCATAGGTACACTGGCCTTGATCAATTACTACGTCACCATTCTGATTGGTCGTTCTAAACAGCGCACTATTCCCATCTACCCACATAGAAACGGTTAATTCGTCACCAGGATAAACTGGCTTGGAAAAACGAGCGTTCATCGATTTGAACCGAGAAGGATCAGAATCACATAATTTAGCCAGCAAACCTCGCCCGGTATAACCGTAGGTACACAAACCGTGCAAGATTGGTCGATCAAAACCGCCCATCTTGGCGAAGGAAGGGTCAGAGTGAAGCGGATTCCTATCACCAGAGAGTCGGTAGATTAGCGCTTGATCATCTCGGGTCTTATAAACAATCTGATGATCTGGAGACCGGTCAGGGAACTCAATCTTTTCATTTTCTCCTCGCTCACCACCAAAACCGCCTTCCCCACGACAAAATAAGGAGGTTCGTGTCCGAAGGATGACCTCGCCTGTCTTCAAATTTTTAGATTCAGAGGCGAATTCTAGTACAGCAGCAGACCCCTTATCGTAGATCGCAGTGCATTCTCCAACGCTCTCAATCTCTCCATCCGCGGGAATTTCACCTAGGAGCTCGATCCCCTGCTCTCCGTGCACCATAAGCGCTGGGTTGAACGAGCCCACCTTGTTCATCGGTATACCGCCGCCGCCTATGATGACAGCAAAGGTAGGATAGACTTTCTGCACGAGATCCTTGGTGTTTTCCGTTGCGAATTTGAGATCATCCAAACCTGCACCTATACCTACCGCATAGAGCAGAGCATCCTTGGAGGACCAGGAACGCCTGCTAGGCTCGCCCTTTACACCTACAGCACTCGGATCTATCGCCATTTTATTCCCCACAAATTAGTTGATTTCAGTATGCACGACTTTGAAAAAAAATCTAAGGGTCCTCGAGGTTGCCGATCAACTGAATTATCGCGGATTGTTTAAGCTAAGCAGGCACCCAACTTCCATGAAACCCGTAGGGAACTCTTTGTGGCAGGATCACCTTTGCGATTGGCCCTTTACTGATCTGCTGGGCATTTAGAATCTGTACGCTACTGCCATTAGTCGATTTATCGTAGACAAAGGACATTAAGTACCCTTCGTCTTCTGAGGCTGCATTGATAGCAGGGATGAACACCGGTTCGGCGCCAGATTCGTGCGTAGGCAATTCGTAGATTTCTCTTGAGTCGTTAATGAAATCGTATTTAATAAACCGGCCAAAGTCCGGTTGACGCATAGACCCAGTGCCCAGGCAGTAACCATATCGATACTTATCACCATCCAATTCAGGGTGAACTCTTGGGAATTCCGCAGGAAGCTCATCTTTCTGTTCCTCAGTGACAGTGCCATCCCTCAGACTCATCGTCCATCGGGTCAACAGTGGCGGCTCTTCGGTAAACGGGCCATTCCAATCGTCGTCAAACAATCGTTCGTATCTAAGGGCATCTACGATCACCTGGCCCTGATCATCTTCATAGGCATTGAATACGTGGAAAAGATAGCAAGGGTCGATATTAAACCACTGGATCTGCTCGGTTTGATCGATTCGATTTAACAAGCCAATTCTAGCCTGGTGCGTGTCGCTCCAGGAAAAAGGGAAGTAACCTCTAACTAACTTATAAGGACTAAAAGTTACTGAAAGATCAAACACCAAAACATAATTTTGGGTAATCGCACACTCATGCAGCATGGTCTTACTTGACAAGTCTATGGGGCGGGTCGTTTTTACTTGTCCGTCATCGCCGACCACGACGTGGTTGACCTGGTATCTTCCTCTCGGGAACTCATAACACATTGCATGCAATTCACCTGTGGAGTTGTCTAGTTTAGCGTGGGCTGAAAAACCAGTGTTCAAAGTCCCTCCAAAAGGCCTACCGCCAGTCGGATCGAGTTCAGAATTGATCTCTACTGGCGAGCCTCCCGCTTCGACTGTTGCATAAATTTTATCGGCATGAGAAATCACATGAGTGTTTGCGCCACCGGTACGTCGATTGCGATACCAAAGCGCGTCTCCTTCCTCTAGTCTTAATCCATGCAGCATGCCCTCGCCAGTAAACCAGTGATGTTTCTTGCTGTTGACTGATTGCATGGGGTTTGGGCCGTTACGCAAATAGAGACCATTCAACTCTCTCGGAAGTTCTCCGACTATTTTAAGTTTCTGCTCGAATAACTCCTCTGAAACCGGCGCATAGTTATCTTCTAAGTAGGGGTTGGGTTTCGTTCCTGGTAATTTAATTTGATCTAGCAACCAGGCTAGACCTGCGCCGCCGATTCCTAATCCAGCGTACTTAAGGAAGTCTCGTTTTTTCAATGTTTCATCTGCCAGTTGATTACAATTTATCAAAAACCATGATCACCGCATTGTCGATTGATCTCGTCAATGATCTCGCAAACTCGGATGGATTCGGCTCGCGTGAATTGAGGTAATTCACTCAGTCCGGCCTCCATGGCTCTGTGTATCGCCTGAGCCTGGTAAATGAAGCCGTGTTGGTTTCCACCACTCCAGGTCCAGCCTTTGTACTTTATTAGTTTTTCGCCCGTCCATCGCGAGCCCGCAGGTTGGCCTCGAGTAATCGGAGCGGGCGTGGGAATCGGGTATTCAAAACGCTGCACTTGATTAAAAGGCCCGCCTGTTGGGTTTCGGTCTTGATTCCAATGAGTTTCCTGCCAATCACCGACCCATCCTTTGCTTGGGTCGAGCTCCATAACGGGTTTCCCTTCATCTTTGCGAGACCCCGATCTTGGTGGTCGACCCGTACTGACAGTCAATGACGCAGGATGATGTGAGGGCGTGTTTAAAGTGATTCGACCTTTTGTACCGATAAATTGTGTCTCTTCAATAAAGCGACCAGCCGGAAATGTAATCACGGCGATGCCTTGTTGATTCGTATACTGCAAAACAGCCGCACTGGGTGGTGCTCCGTGTGCGGAATACACATCATTCGCATAGTCTTGAGGTTTTACGCTTCTACCGGCCGCTGCAATCAGAGGCATTTCTTCAGAACCATAGCCTAGTAACGCTGGGTTGAGAGCGTAAACCCGATCGGGGTAGTCGGCCTGAACGACCTGCAAAGGTCCGATATCGCCTCTTTCAAGTAATGCCCGCGCGTGCTCTACGGCAGGGAAAAAACGCAACCACATACCTTCCTGACAAAAGACACCAGCACGATCAGCTGCTTCGTAAATCTCTCGAGCCTGATCTGCTGTATCGGTAAAGGGTTTTTCACAAAGCACATGTTTGCCAGCTTCAATAGCGGTCATCAGATCCCGATGATGATTCCAGGTCTTGGAAGCGATATAAACTATATCGACATCCGGATCGCGGCACAGAGCTTCATAGTCGTCGTAGGCTTTATCGATACCATGAGCCTCTGCATAAGCTCTTGCCCTCTCCAGATCGCTCGCCGCAATTGCGACGGTGGAGGCGCCAGGCACATCTTGCAGAGATTTAATCCAATCCGAAGCGATTGCTGATGCGCTGATGATGCCCCAAC
>CAJWGQ010000123.1 GCA_913041025.1 uncultured Gammaproteobacteria bacterium
GACATTGATTCGAACAAGAAAAATGAGGATCTAGCTGAGGTTAATCCTTATCACTCAGTTCCCACACTACTCGATAGAGAACTCGTTTTATATGAAGCCAATGTGATTATGGAATATCTTGATGAACGTTTTCCTCATCCACCTTTATTGCCGGTCTATCCCGTACAAAGAGCCCTGTCTAGACTTTGGATCACTCGGGTAGAGAACGAATGGAGCTCAAAGCTAGATATTTTAATGGCTGGCAAAGGAAGAGAGGCGGCTATTTCAAAAGCAAAAAAAGAACTAAAAGAAAGCATTGTCACTATCTCACCGATATTTGGTGAAAAACCATATTTCATGAATGATGAGTTTTCGCTTGTGGATTGCTGCGTGGCTCCTCTTTTGTGGCGTTTAAAACGAGTAGGAATTAGTTTACCTGCAAAATCTACGAAACCTTTGCAGAACTACATGGAGAGGGTTTTTGAAAGAGAAGCTTTTCAGTTGAGTTTGACGGAAGATGAGCTTGAGATGAACGAGTGACACCCAAAAGACCATATCTGCTTAGAGCTTTTCACGACTGGCTCATAGATAATGAAGAGACGCCTTATATTTCAGTGGATGCTGTAGCAGCCAAGGCTTCTGTGCCAGAGGCAGCTGTTACAGATGGAATAGTTGTACTTAATATATCTCATCTTGCCGCAGAATCTTTGGATATCGGAAGAGACGCCGTCTCATTTTACTGTAGATTTGATGGTGTTCGAACAACTATAAAGTTGCCAATGTACAGTATTCTCGCAATTTATGGTAAAGAATCTGGTCAGGGTCTCGAGTTTGATAACCAGGAGTACCTAGATGAGTCTGAATTGGTTGCTAAAGAAAAATCTGAGACGCAACTGCGTTTAGTTTAGTTCCTTATACAGATTAACGATTTGTCTGACGCCATATACGGATTTTACTAAGGATGTTGTGCTATCGGTGGCGGAGCCGTTGATTACTCCCATCAAATAAACGGTCCCGTCTTCTGTTAATACTTTTAGTTTACGGTTGGAGGTATCGGTTTTGGGAGAGAGACCGGACGCGATAAGTTTAGCTTTGATTTTTGTTGTAATATAAGCGTCGTTGGTTCTAGCTAATAATGTGGTTGGTGGGGCGACCTGCAGATAGTTGTAGACTTTGCCATTTTTGGCCTTCTTTAATTTTTGAGTCTCGCGAGTGGCTTTTTCCTTTAAGCTTTCTGAGGGCACTTGTCCTACTAGCAGAATGTTTCCATCAAAGACTTCCACAACTATGTGAGAACCTTTGAATCTGGCATCCGATTTTCTTATTGTGCGCTCAACGACAGCGATGTCTAATACAAAATCGTCAATATAGGTGCCAGGCGTGCGACTACCTGAAGCCTCATTCATGGCTGAACAGCAGATTAAAAACCCGAAAATAGGCAGAGTAAATAAGACTTTTACCGTCTTCTTGAAAGCTGTTTGAGGTCCCTGCTTAATTTGGAAGTCATGTAACATGTTCATTTTTTTACCTTATTTGTAATTCTTGATTTACTTATTCATTGCAATTATTGGTTGCGAGCAAATCATCAACACTTAACATTTTGGTTAAATTTTGTTTTCTATAACTCTAAGCTTTCTGAAAAAATTTTGCTGCTCACCTAATTGAACTATCCCGGTTTGGCCATGTATCTTTAAGTCGGGTGCAACTCTGAATATCTCGATAAGTTGAAGTAATCTAAATGCGTCCATACCTAAAGCGAAGAGCTCTTGGTTAAACCTAGTGCGCAGTTCGAATTGGTCTTTGAGAAAAACATTAGCATTGTTTTTCTGGCTGATGAAGGGGAACTCTAAGCTTCTGACTTTCAGCTCGCTGAAGGTGCGGTTATGCAGTTCACTTTGCGAAGACGCGAATACCGGTGTCTCCTCTAGAAAGTGAAATTTCAATATTGATTCGAGGGTTTCTGATTCGCTTGGAGAAATGAAAGCGATGATTGCATCGATGTCGGTCCTTGTTCTTGGAAGAAATTTGATCGGCCTCCTGATGATTTTATCAATGGACTCTTTCCTAGAATTTGAAGTTTCGACTCCAACTGCTGTGCTAATTGATCCTGTAATATCGCTTGGGTTTTCGAAATTAGCGCTCGTGATTGTTTTTAACCACTTGTCTTCAAATAAATTCTTTGACCTGCTCGCCCAAGAAGAGTTGTTGCTTACTATTAGAATATTATTAAAAGCCTCCTGGTTTATTTCTTTCATCAGGGCATCAACCTCGTGTCCTATCGATAGCCCCAAAGAATATTGATGTTTAGATTTCTGTATATTTTCAGAAACATAGTTCAATAGCAGAATCGGACTAGAGATTTCCTTGGAAATTCGGGCGAATATATGGCAATTTTCCTTCAAAAGGGGCCCTAAAATATGGGTTGTGTTACTTTTGCTGATCTTCTCCAAGATAGAGACCATGGACTGCGCTTCTGAATCATAGAAATTCAAGGTTCCTCTGAGACCTTGAGCTTCGTAAAAGCTGCTCGTTACTATTCCATCTCTGACGGATTTGCCTGCCTCCTGAAAGTCTCCACTTAACGGTAATATGACCGCGATGTTTGGGCTGCTAAAGTCTTCTACTAATTGTAGGGCAAGCGGAGGTGCGATAGCGAACGAATGAGCGGAATTGATTTTTTTCCACTTAATCCATAATTCCCGTTTCTTGTCTAACGAGTCGGCTTCTACAAACCCTTTTGAAAAATGAATCAGCTCATTGTCAAAGCCAGGTTGTTGAGGATAAATCTCTTCATTAGAAGCCAATAGATGATTCCACAGTAGGTTTTTCAGTTTGGAATCAAAAAGTGATTGCTCCGACTCGGTGAAACGGACGAAATTAAATAAGGCTTCTACAGCACATCGATGATTGGAGAGTTGAGAACAGGCATAAGCAATTGATTGATAATCTTCTTTGTTTTGCTTTTCGATACTTTTTAGAGCCAAAACTGCCAGATCAAGCATTTTCTGACTTAAGAGTAATTCCGAAGCAATCCTAAGAACAAGGTCGTGATTTTTTTTACTGGAATCTAATAGATTTATCAGCGCAGTTATGGCGTCATGATCCTGACTATCCAAGGCTGCTCTGAATTTTTCAATAAGTTTATGCTGTTCCGCGGTAATTGCCTTTGAGTAATTTAATCTCGAGTCTGTGTCAGGGAAAATTTGATCCTTTTTAGTCCTGTCGGGCGTGTATTGCGCTTGACAGGCTATTAAGATAGCAAAGAAAACAGGAAATATAATTAGGTAGCGCAATATGTCAGTGCTCTATGTTGTTGCCACTCCGATAGGCAATCTATCAGATATTAGCCAGCGAGCATCAGAGACCTTGCGTAGGGTCGATGTGATCGCAGCGGAAGATACAAGACGCACCAGTATTCTATTGAAGCATTTGGGTATTGAGAAGAAAGAAATTACTAGTTTCCATAAATTTAATGAGGCTAAGAAGGCTCCTCAGTTATTAGCAAGGCTACGAAATGGGGAATCGGTGGCAATTGTTTCTGATGCAGGTACGCCTTTGATAAGCGATCCTGGATTTTCTTTAGTTCAGCAAGCTTGGTTGGAGCAAATAAAGGTAAGTCCTATACCGGGTCCAAGTAGCGTGGTCGCCGCTCTTAGCATATGCCCGTTAAACATCGATCGTTGGAGTTTTATCGGGTTTTTGCCTTCAAAGGTAGCTGAAGCTGAAGCGCTCCTTAATGTTTATTTGCAAAGGCCTGACGCTATTGTTTTTTTTGATTCACCTCACAGAATATTGTCCACACTGGAAATTGTGGAAAAGCTTAGTTATCGACGACTGATGGTGGTCAGAGAATTAACGAAAGTCTTTGAGTCACTGTATGTGGGCGAAGTTTCAGATGTCAGAGGCCAGATTGAGGGTAATTTGAAGGGAGAATTTATCGTTATTTTAGAAAGTAATGTAAAGGTTATCCCTAATATTGAAGAAGAAAAATTACTGCGAGTGCTCCTGGATTATCATGAATTGTCTACTGCTTCCAAAATAGTGGCGAGAGTGCTTGGAGTAAATAAGCGAGACGTTTATAGCAGGGGCATTAGTCTAAAACGCTGAATTGAATCAATGACCTTTCGGGCATTTGTATTTGGTTCTGATTAGACATAACCTCTGGTCTGAGTTGGCTGGGCAGTCGCCGGTAGCTTTTTAGTATCGGAGGAAAGTCCGGGCTCCGTAGGACAAAGTGCCAGATAACATCTGGGGAATGCGAATTCACGGAAAGTGCAACAGAAAAAATACCGCCTCTTTCATTTGAATTGGGGTAAGGGTGAAATGGTGTGGTAAGAGCACACCGCATTATTGGTAACAATAATGGCATGGTAAACCCCACTTGGAGCAAGGCCAAATAGGAATCATATGGTGTGGTCCGCACCTGATTCGGGTAGGCTGCTAGAGGTTGTTGGCGACAACAATCCCAGATGAATGACTGTCCTCGACAGAACCCGGCTTATAGGCCAACTCTATATTCTGGTGAACTTTTTAAGTTTTATAAGGTTTCGCGTAAATCTGTCTCACGATTTAAGTGTGTTATTTTGTGGGATTTTTTGGGAAAATGTGGTCGAATGACCCAAAATACTGAAAAGTTGAGCTGATTTGTTCCGCGGAATATCACAAGCTTCCATTGACGCGAAGGGAAGGCTAAGTTTGCCTAACCGGTTTAGAGAAGCACTCAGTCCAAGCACTCCAAGCTTAGTCATTAGTATAGATATCCGAGACAAGTGTTTGCTGATATATCCAATACTAGAATGGGAGATCGTTCAAAAAAGATTAGAAACTCTTTCAAATGTAAGCCAGAGAAATCGAACATTGCAGAGGCTATTAATTGGACATGCAATTGATTTGGAGATGGACAAGTCTGGCAGAATTTTGTTACCCAATATTCATCGAAAGTACGCTCTTTTGAAGAATAAAGTGACGATACTAGGTCAAGGAAACAAATTAGAAGTTTGGGCCGAAGACGAATGGCAGGAGCAAATGACCTCTTGGCTGGATAAGAAAGATAAATTGCTTGGTTCCGGCGAAGATACAGCTAATGGGATATCTATCTAAAGTGCTGGCCAAGGAATATATACATGTTCCTGTGCTGTTGACCGAAGTCGTAAAAAATCTTGTTACCTCAACAAAGGGTGTATATGTAGATGCAACCTATGGCCGCGGAGGACATAGTATTCGGATCCTTAGACGGTTATCCGCTGAGGGCTGTGTTGTAGCGCTCGATCGAGACATTAGCGCGATAGATTCTGCGAAGGCGGTGGCTAGCAAAGATCCAAGGTTAATCCCTTTTCACTCTTTATATTCGGAATTAGAAGTTGTTCTAGAAGGTCTTGGGATCGAAAGTGTAGATGGGATACTGATGGATCTAGGAGTCTCCTCTCCTCAGTTGGATGACCCTGACAGAGGGTTTAGTTTTCAAACTAGAGGCCCGTTAGATATGCGTATGGATCAATCTCTAAAGTTGACAGCATACAGTTGGCTTAATAAAGCCTCCGAAAAAGAAATTGAAAGCACTCTTAAGGAGTTGGGAGATGAAAACCGAGGTCGACAAATAGCTCGAGAAATAGTGCGACGGAGACCCCTAAGCACAACCACGGAATTGAGCAACCTAATCGTAGAAATTAAAGGATCGAATTCTCACGCGAATCGGCGACATCCTGCGACAAAGACTTTTCAAGCTTTAAGGATGGTGGTGAACTCGGAATTAGAGGAGTTGTCGAAAGGATTGAAAAGGGCTTTTGAATGCTTGTCAGTCGGTGGACGTTTAGTCGTTGTTAGTTTTCATTCTCAAGAAGACCGCATAGTGAAATCGTTTTTCAAGGAATTATGCGGAAAGAGTATTAGTTTGCCTCGGAGAATGCCCGTGCAAGAAGATAAAATAGTTCCAAAAGCCAACATGATTGCTGGCCCTATAAGACCTAGCCAAAAAGAAATTAGTGAGAACCCTCGATCCAGAAGTGCGACTATGAGAGTAGTCGAAAAAACCCCTAGTGCAAATCCCTAATGCAATCCCGAAGAGGTTACATAGTGCTGATGAATTTCCTGTTGGCGATGATATTCGTTAGCTCGATGTTTTTGGTTGATGGGGTCAACGCAATCCGAAAAGCAAATCAATCTTTAGGCCATTTACATAAAGATTATGACGATGAATTAGAAAACTACAGCCGCTTAAGGTTGGAGCTCGGTGCATTGACCAGTCTCTCGAGAATCGAGCGTATTGCAGTGGAAGAACTGAATATGACTTTCCCTGAAAAAATATATGGATTGGCCGATTGAAAGATGAAACTACTATCGTTGGGAATTTAAGTTGGAGGCACTATTGCTTTTACACTTTGGTGCTTTTCATTGGAATTGTTTTTTTGGGAAGAATTATATACCTAGGAGCGGCAGATAAAGATTTTTTACAAAGAAAGGGGAAGATATCAGAAAAGTTAGAAGTGATTCCCGCTGTTCGTGGTTCGATCATAGATAGAAATGGCGAGGTCTTGGCGGTTAGCACACCAGGATATTCTATATCTATTAATCCGAATCAGGAGAACTTCTCGGACGGAGAGCTAAAGATTATTTCCACCGTGTTGAAGTTAGATGTAGATCGTTTGCGCTCATCTATTAATCATAACCAGAATAAAAAGTTTCTCTTTATAAAGCGCAAGGTAGCTAGAGAAATTGGAGATTTTCTAAGAACTTTTGACATAGAAGGCCTTAGCTACGATGAAGAGTATCATCGGTATTATCCGGCTGCAGAAACTTCAGCTCATGTTATAGGTAGGACTAATATCGATGGTATAGGTTCTGAAGGAATAGAGCTTACGCGGGATAGCCTTTTGCAAGGGCGGCGCGGAGAAAAGCTAGTTTTGCGAGATCGTAAAGGTGGCCTGATTAGAAATCTAAATTACAGAGCTCCTCCAATTTTTGGAAAAGACGTGAGATTAACTATCGATTTGAACCTCCAGTTTATAGCCTATAAGGAGCTCAAGTCAGCGATAGAAAGCCATAGAGCCAGGTCGGGTTCCTTGGTTATGTTGGATGCAAGGTCGGGTGAGATATTAGCGATGGTAAACCAACCCTCCTATAACCCAAATGAATCGGTGCCAAACATGGAGGTTTTGAGAAATCGCGCCGTAACAGATGCCTACGAGCCAGGATCCACCATAAAGCCCTTTGCGATGTTGGCGGCCTTAGAGTCTGGTAATTTTCGCCCTGATTCCGTTGTTGACACTTCGCCCGGAACTTATCTCATTAGTGGTCACCAGATCAAGGACCCTACTAATTACGGGGCATTGTCACTCTCAAAAATAATTCAATTTTCCAGTAATGTCGGAATATCAAAAATCGCACTAGATTTACCTCACCGCGCTATATTTGAAGTTCTTGGTAGATCAGGCTTTGGTCGGTCGGTGGACATAGGTTTGCCAGGAGAGGCTAGAGGTTCTTTGAAACCAAATGATCTGGAAATATCTGTCCAAAGAGCGGCATTGGCTTATGGCTATGGTTTGACCGTTACGCCGTTGCAACTGGCAAATGCGTACTTAAAGATTGCTTCCCATGGCGAAAATAGACGGACTAGCCTTTTTAAAGGTGAATTTAAACCGGGATTTGATCGAATTTATAGGGAATTTGATACAAAGGAGGTGATAAAGATGATGGAAACGGTCACTGAGATTGATGGAACAGGTAAAGCTGCTGCTGTAGAAGGCTATCGGATCGCCGGCAAAACTGGAACAGCTCAGAGATTCGTTAATGGTCGCTTTGATCCCGATAGTCACAATGTTTGGTTTGTTGGAATTGTGCCGGCTTACAAACCAAGATTGGTGACGGTGGTTGTCGTAAATGATCCTAAAGCTGGAGCGAGTGGTGGTGGAACGGTCGCTGCACCTATTTTTGCTCAAGTGGCTCGTCATAGTTTGCGGGTATTAGGCATTGAACCTGAGAAAACAATTCCTTTGGCGTCGTCCAGAATGAAAAACCGAGTGCTTGAACGGGGATGAAATTAAGAGATTTATTGGCTACCCAATCCGTTCCCAATATTGAAATTTCGGGAATTTCGGAAATTAAGGGAACTAAGGGAGAGATATGAAGATACCTGCGATTGGCTTACTGGTAGTGCTTGGGTTGGCGGTGAACGCCATTGCCGCGGAATATGTTGCGCCGCGTGGGCCAGACGGCAAACATCCCGACTTAAATGGCGTTTGGCAGGCCCTGAATAGCGCTAACTACAATATAGAAATGCACACGGCCAGCCACTCGATGCAACTGCGGGAAGGTCCACATGGGCCGCTACCGGCAGTCAAAACCCTCTACCTGGGTGCTGTCGGTGCTGTACCGCCCGGACTTGGTGTGGTTGAGGGGGGCAAAATCCCGTACCGGCCCGAGGCGCTGGCCAAACGCGATGAAAATAAAGCCAACTGGATCGACAGAGATCCAGAAATCAAATGCTTCTTGCCGGGCATTCCTCGGGCAACCTACATGCCACAACCGTTCCAGATTTTTCAAAGCGCCGACTCCGTCTTTATGGCGTATCAATATGCCGGTGCGGTTCGCGAAGTGTATATGGACGACC
>CAJWGQ010000124.1 GCA_913041025.1 uncultured Gammaproteobacteria bacterium
CGCCACAGGGCTATCCGTAATTTTAGAGACACCTTCCGAGTTTAATTTTTCCCAAATATCAATTTGGAATTTTTTCGCTTCTACAATCCAGCCCAAACAAGTTTGTCCGACTTCTTCAGAATCAAAATCTAAGTTAGCCACTCCTTGGTCTTCCCAGATCGACATCGACCTATAAGGCTCGGCTAACGTTTCATTCCACAGGCCAAGGGAAGCCAAAAAACCTTTCGATGCTGGCGTAATGGCGATACTTCTCACATCTATGCCAAAGGATGAAGGACCGGGACGAGGAGCGGTCCGTTCTACTACTAAGACCTCATAACCCAACCTGGCTAAACCTATCGCTAAAGACGAACCAATGATGCCCGCACCTAAAACGCATACTCTCTCGCTAGACAACTTGTCTCTCTAACTCATTAACCAAATTAACCTGGACTTTCCAAATCGATTATCTGTCTGAATCTAACGTCATGGAATGCTCCGATTCAAGAAATACCCCGTGAGCCAGCAATACGCTAACTTTTGCATATTCAAATAGCTCAAGATAGGAAGCTTCATCATCCTGCTCTTCTAAACCGAGATCTGAAATCGAGCCAATGGAGGTAAAATCCTCAAGAATTTCTTCTAGTTCTTCAGGGATAGCTCTTCGACTTAAGGCGATACCCGCTCCAAATCCGCCAAGAAAACCAAGGCAAAAATCGGAAAGGTCACGCACTCGATCTTGCAACAATGTAGAGTCCTCTAAAATCAGCGGTGAAAAAATTAGACCTTCATCCAATAACTCTTCTTGGATAGCTTGGACAAAGGACTCCAGCATCTCCTGGTCAACAATTTCTTCCTGACCAAATAACTCAATCAACTCTTCCAAGGCGTAGCCAAAGGGCTGTGTTATACAGAAACCGCAAACCACGCCATGCATCTCACAAGCAGAAATAGCAGGAGCAGTCTTACTTGCTAATAGTTCCAGTGCAGACAATATTCTTCCTGAAGGGGCTATAAAAGTATCGCAAATCAGCGCAAACTATGAACCACGCAAGTTCAAATTACCACCATTGGAATTATGATTGACCCCGAAAAAGATCCATTTCACCTGCTCGAAAAGAGGGTATCAGATTTGATCACTTTGTCTGACAAGCTTTCCATCGAAAACAAAGCCTTGAGGTTAGAACAGAGAAAATGGACAGCAGAACGAGCGGCTTTGCTTAAGAAAACCGATCTAGCCAAAACCAAAATAAAAACGGTTCTGACTAGACTGAAGAGCATGCGGTAGCGACTGTAAAATGGCGGAAATCGAAACCATAACGGTTAGTTTGCTTGGCAAAAAATATCAGGTTAGCTGCGAAGAAGAAGAAGTAGAGGTACTTGAAAAGTCCGCTAAATATTTGAATAAGAAAATGGGAGAAATCCGAGACTCCGGTAGGGTCGTGGGCTTGGATAGAATAGCCGTAATGGCGGCGCTCAATATTATTGGAGAATCTATTATTTCAGACGGTGAGACGGGTCTCAAAGATAAGGAACTGGACAAGCGCGTGGAAAGTCTGAACGAAACTCTGGAGGCGGCTCTAGTCAAAAACACCCAGTTAGAACTGTAGAAGACCCCTCTATTATCTTTCGATTATTTATTTTTTTATGTCTGATCCGCGCTTGGATTGAGACACTTTCTGTTTATACTGTAGGCGTTCCTAGGGTGTTTGCCAGTGGTCAAGTCCTTGAGCCGTTAGAAAAACCTAAGGAAGGTTCGATGTTAATTTCAGTGTGCAAACCCAACTTGATGGGTAGCCTTAGGAGTTAACCTGCCTTCCGCCTTGAACCAGAACGGTTCAGGGCAAACCAGCAGCGGCACCTCTGGGAGCAATCTCATTTCTTGATGCGGTTTCTTAATAAAGTTCGCTATGCCAAACAAATCTTACTTACGAAAGCACTATAGATCTCTACGTCAGAATTTGCCTAGCGAAGTTAGAGTTTCGCACACACAAAATATTACAGATCAAATCAAAAATCTCGACACAAAAAGTGATTGGGAGAATGTCACTGGCTTTGCCTCTCAAGACGGAGAGCCAGATCTATCTGAATTGCTAGATTATTTAAAAGAAAAGGGTACTAGGGTGCTTCTTCCTCGAATCAATAATCAAAACCAAATGGACTTTCACACTTATGAGGCAAAGCCGGAGTTAGAGCCAGGGCCTTACGGTATTAGCCAACCGCATCGACGAAGTGAAAAAGTACCCAAAGAACAGATCGACTGCTTCTTAATTCCCCTAGTTTCATTTGACGACTCTGGCAACCGATTAGGGATGGGAGGCGGCTACTATGATAAGTACTTTTCAACTTATATCTCGAAGATTCAATCCCCTTTGTTTGGCGTAGCTTTTTCAATCCAAATGTCCAACAAAGTATTACCAATCGATGACTTTGACATCTCCCTTGACGGGGTGATAACAGAAACCGGAATAACTACTTTCACTGATATAGGTCAAAAATATGCCAGTTAAAAACATTCTGAGAATGGGGCATCCCACCCTTCGAAAAAAGTCGGAACCTATTTCTATTAGTGATATCAGCTCTTTAAAAATTCAAAACCTTATTACTGATCTCAGTGATACGCTGGAAGCCTCTGGCGGCATCGGCCTCGCGGCACCACAGATCGGAGAGTTAGTTAGGGTCGTGATTGTAAAGATCCCTGAGGGCTCTAGTAGTTACGGTGAGCTTGAGGGGCTCCCGCTCACCGTTTTTATAAACCCCATCATTACGCCCGTTGGTCAAGAAAGAAAATCACACTGGGAAGGTTGTTTATCAGTTCCTGGACTTAGAGGTCTAGTGTCTCGCCCCCAAAATATTCAACTCAATTACTATGACACGAGTGAAAACGACACCTGTTTAGAAGTCGAAGGCTTTCTATCCACAGTATTACAACATGAATGCGACCACTTAGACGGCACTTTGTATCTAGACAGACTCTCAGATACAAAAGACCTATCTTACGAAGAAGAATTTCTAGACTTTAACCTTAACTAAGAAATAACTTATAGGCTGGATTGGTATCCTCTTCCCAAAAGCGATATCCGATTTTGGCAAGGTAACTGGATAATTCGTTACGTTCGCTCTCATTCGAACAAAAGCCAACCAACACTCTTCCCCATGCGGCGCCATGATTACGATAATGAAAAAGTGAAATATCCCATCTAGAACCGAGGACAGTCAGGAATTGCATTAGCGCTCCTGGCCGCTCTGGAAACTCGAACCGATAGAGCAATTCATCTTGCGAATCTAATTTCGGCCCTCCCACCATGTGTCTTATATGAACTTTTGCCGCTTCGTTGTCGGTCATATCAACAACTCGATAGCCCTTCACTTTCAATTTTTTTAGTAAATCTTTTCTTTTTTCTTTACTAGCAATTTCTAAACCAACGTATATGTTTGCAAGTTCTTCTTGGGTCTTTCTGTAATTAAATTCGGTTATTGAGCATTTACCAAGGTCTCTACAAAAATCCAGAAAACTTCCACGTTCTTCTTTGATCGTTGTCGCAAAAATAGCTTCTCGATCCTCCCCAACTTCTGCTCTTTCCGATATGTGCCTTAATCTATCAAAATTAACATTAGCCCCACTGACAATAGCTACAACCGTGGATAACTTTCGTTTTGAAGTAGATAAGTACTTTTTCATGCCGGCAACCGCAAGCGCTCCAGCAGGCTCTGCAATCGATCTTGTTTCTTCGAAAACATCTTTTATAGCCGCACAAATTTCATCAGTAGATACTTTCACGACCGCGTCTACATGATGCTTTGCTATTTTAAAAGGTTCATCTCCGATTTGAGCCACAGACACTCCATCGGCAAAGAGATCCAGAGACTCTCGAGGAAGCTTAACTCTTCTCCCGCTCTTCTTGGCTTCAAAAAGACAAGCGGAACCCTCGGCTTCAACCCCAATGATTTTAGTTTGTGGTCGCAGGTATTTAAAAAAAGAAGCTATGCCCGCAATCAATCCTCCTCCACCAACTGGGACAAAAATCGCATCAATATTACCCGTATGCTGATTCGCTATTTCCATCCCTACCGTGCCTTGCCCTGCGATTACTAAGGGGTCATCGTATGGATGAATGTAGGTAGAACCCTCACTTTCAGCTAGATTTTTAGCGAATTCAGAAGCCTCGTCGTAGGAATCGCCATGCAAGATTACCTTAGCGCCAAAATTCTTGACAGACTCTACCTTGATAGCTGGAGTGTTGAGGCCCATGACAACGGTCGCCTTAACATTCAATTTATCAGCAGCTACGGCTACGCCCTGTGCATGGTTACCCGCCGAAGCGGTTACAACACCCTTTTCTAGCTGATTCGCACCAATATGAACCATCCGATTATAGGCTCCTCTTAGTTTAAAACTGAATATCGACTGAAGGTCCTCGCGTTTCAGATAAACCTGAGCACCAAAACGCTGGGTGAGCAATGGCGCGGGTGCAAGCGGAGTTTCTTTCGCCAAATCATAAACCTTCGACGAGAGAATCTTCTTTACATAGGTTTCAAGCATCGGCAACATCCCTTACTTTAAGAGCATCAAACATCACAAAAATTGACCAAACTGGTTTAAAAAGAAGTGTAGCAGAAGCCACTATAGAACATATCGAATCCAGGTTAACGAAAGATACAATTCTGGGTATCGGTACAGGTAGTACTGTGAATTTCTTCATCGAAGAACTAATAAAAATTAAACATAAATTCGATTGCGCCGTATCTTCAAGCACAGCATCGACAGTTTTATTAGAAAACGGGGGCATTAAAGTCATCGATTTAAATGCAGCCCCCCATCTCGAAATCTACATAGACGGTGCGGACGAGGCTAACCACTCGAAACAATTAATCAAAGGTGGTGGGGGAGCCCTTACTAGAGAAAAAATAGTGGCTCAAGCCGCAGATGAGTTTGTTTGCATAATCGACGAAACAAAACTGGTCGACAACCTTGGAGCGTTTCCACTGCCGGTCGAAGTAATTCCTCTAGCTCGGGGGTTAGTCGCAAGACAACTAAAAAGCTTCTCATCGGCACCCATTTGGCGGAGAGGGTTTGTGACAGACAACGGGAATGTCATATTAGATATCCACGACCTAAAAATCACAGATGCCGAACAATTAGAAAGAGCAATCAACGATATACCAGGAGTGGTTTGTAATGGCTTGTTCGCTATAAGAGGAGCCGAAACAATCCTTGTCGCTGGTTCGGAAGGAGTCTACTTCATTAATTGATCAGTAACTTACCAGGGTTCAAAATCTGATGAGGATCGAATAGGTTTTTAAGACCCTTCATTAGCTTTTGTTCTTCCGAACTTCTTGAGTATCCTAAAAAATCTCTCTTTAAAAGTCCCACACCATGTTCAGCTGAGATGCTGCCAGATAAATCAGACACGATCTCAAAGATTTTAGGGCTCATTTCGTGACCGTGGCGCATGAATTCGTCAACCTTCATTTGTTTGGGACGTAAGATATTCAAATGCAGGTTGCCATCGCCAATATGGCCATACCAGCAAACTTCGAAACCGGGATAGCTGTCAGACACATAGGAATCCACTTTTGTTAAAAAAGCAGGAATATCAGATATCCTAACTGATAGATCGTTTTTGTAAGGTGTATAAGAAGCGATGCTTTCTGAAATTCCTTCTCTGAGCTGCCACAACTCACTTAGTTGAGTATCAGACTGACTAGCAACACCGTCCACGACCCAGCCTTCGTTGACACAATCTTCAAATACTCCCATTGCATCTTCTGAAGCTAGTTCGTCGAACTCCAGCAAAGCATAAAATGCAGTCCTTTGTTCTAAAGGCTGCTTTAAATTTCTATGTTCGATTACCTTATCGAGCGCTAAGTCGGAAAAAAATTCGAAGGCACTTAATTCTATAGCTTTCGAAAAACAAGTTAGCACGTTCAACAGATTCGCAAAATCAGGAACCCCCACAACCATCACTTGTTGCGTGTTCGGAGACTCCGTTAGCCACATATCTACCTCACAGATTAAACCCAACGTTCCCTCCGAACCAATCATTAAATGACGAAGATCGTATCCGGTAGCATTTTTAACTAAGCCGGCGTTGCAGTTGATTAATTGCCCTTCTCCCGTGACAACTCTCATGCCCGCTACCCAATCCCGAGTCAGACCATATCTAATGACTTTGATGCCACCAGCATTAGTCGCCACATTCCCACCAATCTGACTTGAACCTGAAGAAGCGAAATCCACCGGGTAATATAGACCTCTCTCAGTAGCAAAGTTTTGAAGGTTCTCGGTGATCACGCCAGCCTGACAAGTGACAATTTTGTCCTGAGAGTTGAAATCGAGAATCTTGTTCATCCGATCGAAGGAAACTACGATTTCACCATTACTAGCGACAGCTCCACCTGAAAGCCCTGTTCTGCCACCCGATGGAACAATTTTCCTCTTGGAATCTATAGCATATTGAATAAGGCTCTGGACCTGTTCGTTAGTTTCCGGAAATACAATGACACTGGGCGCTACCTCGAAACCATTGGTCCAATCAGAGCCCCACTTTTCTAAAGATTCCCTGTCCTCTTTAATTTGATTTGAGTCTAAAAAAGATTCCATACCGACTACTTTGAACTTACCGGGGAAAAATGAGGGCTCATTTAGTTAACTAACTGACTTAAGTCGCCACTTTCGTATTGAGAACCCATTGTTTCCAATGGAATCGGTACAATTTTTTCAGCATTACCTGCTGTATTGAACGCTTCGTATCTCTCTATCACTATTTTTTTCATGGCTTTCGTGGAGTCGGTTAAGTACTTTCGGGGGTCAAACTCCGAGGCATTATTAAATAGATGCCTCCTAATGGCAGCCGTTGAAGCTAACCTCAAGTCTGTATCAATATTTACTTTTCTCACTCCATTTTTTATTCCTTCTTGGATCTCCTCTAACGGCACGCCATAGGTTTCTGGTATATCACCTCCAAACTCGTTTATTTCTCTTAGTAGATCTTGTGGCACAGAAGAACTTCCATGCATTACCAGATGGGTGTTGGGGAGCCTTGAGTGAATTTCTTTGATCCTGTCTATCGCAAGCACATCGCCGCTGGGTGGTCTTGAAAATTTATACGCTCCATGAGACGTGCCTATTGCGATAGCTAGAGCATCGACTCCAGTTTCACTTACGAATTCCGCAGCTTGCTCTGGGTCTGTAAGCAATTGATCCATCGATAGAACCCCCTCGGCTCCGACGCCATCTTCCTCTCCCGCTAAACCTGACTCCAGGCTACCCAAACAACCAAGCTCTCCCTCAACCGACACCCCGCATGCATGCGCCATATCCACGGTCATCTTCGTCACCTCAACATTGTACTCATAGTCAGCGGGTGTTTTTTGATCTTCCAACAACGATCCGTCCATCATGACCGAAGAAAATCCTAACTGAATAGATCTCTGGCAAACAGCAGGTGAGGCTCCATGATCCTGGTGCATAACAATAGGTATCGAGGGGAACTCCTCGACAGCAGCTAAAATTAGATGTCGCAAAAAATTAGCACCAGCATATTTCCTCGCGCCCGCAGATGCTTGAACTATGACTGGGCTACTTGTTTCCTTCGCGCCCTCCATAATCGCCCTCATCTGCTCTAAGTTATTTACATTAAACGCTGGGACTCCATAATCATTGTCTGCCGCGTGATCCAATAATTGACGCATACTAATCAATGCCAATTTACTCTCCTCGAATGTTCTTGATTTAAAGGATATCAACCCCAGGCAATTTTTTTCCTTCTAGATATTCCATGAATGCACCGCCTCCGGTAGATATATATGACACATTATCGGACACCTTGTACTTATCAATAGCAGCAATAGTGTCACCTCCGCCTGCTAAAGAGTAAGCAGACGATCTTGCTATCCCCTCTGCAATTTCTCGAGTGCCTTCACCGAATTGATCAAACTCAAAGACACCCATGGGACCATTCCAGATAATAGTCCCAGATTCCTCAATAGTTGAGGACCACTCTCTTGCCGTCACGGGTCCGATATCCATGATCATCTCGTCTTCGCGAACTTCATCGATCAGCCTCAAGATAGCAGTGACACTAGAGTCAAAGGACTTGGCCACCATCACATCTTTTGGAATAGGGATATCTGTTTTCGATAGAAGTTTTCTTGCTGCGTCCAACATAGTCTCTTCGTAGAGGGACTTTCCTATGCCAAGTCCAGAAGCCGCAATGAATGTATTTGCTATTCCCCCTCCGACAAAAATCCTATCACTGATTTCAGAAAATCTTTCTAGCAGCGTAAGCTTGGAAGACACCTTTGCGCCTCCCAAAACAGCCACCACAGGGGTTTTGGGGGTCTGCAAAACTCCGTTCAATGCTTTTAATTCGG
>CAJWGQ010000125.1 GCA_913041025.1 uncultured Gammaproteobacteria bacterium
CATTTTCTGTGGTGTGGTTCTGGAAGAGCACCATTGATGCTATTACTTATTCGTAGAAAAGGAGATCGCTTCACATAAAGCATATAAGCGATTGGAATAGTCGGCAGTGCGTAAAAGGCCCAAGGGACTATCCCCCAATGAAACATCGTGTACATATGAGCCCACTCTGCAGACTCATTGCTACCTGGAGAAAGAGCAAAAGGAGGTTCTTGAAGGTAGATGACGGGCTCAACGAATGCCCAACTGACGAGACCAATTCCAATCCCTGCGCTAAACATCATTGCAGCCCAAGAAAGTTCTGAGAATTCGGGCTTGTCTTCGGGCTGACCAAGTTTGACTTGACCATAGCGTCCGAACGCCAGCCAGGCACAGAAGATTAAAGTCACAAATGCCACAAGAGAAAATAGCCAACCAAAATTTGTGGTGACTGCGCTCATCCAATAAGCGGCGATTTCGCCAGCCTGTTGGGGGAATGCCACGAGCGAAATCCCAGCGAGCAAAACCACACACCCAGAAGGGATAAAAACGGCCATGTCTAAACTGGGAGCCTCTGTTGCAGTCTCCCCATGATTAACTTCTGACATATTCTCCCAATTCCTTCATTAAATTGATTTTAGCTCGGTTAAGTAGGACTCGAAATTTTTCCATTGTTCGGAGGACTTGTAAATCGGTTGACGAACCTGTTCAGAGCTCGCCGTCCTTACAGCTCGATCCGTGTTATAAAATTCTAAACATTCTTGCTCAAAATCTAACCCACAATAATCCAGTATTCTCTTAACCTGTGTTTCCAAGTCCTGGATGACCTCTTCGTGGTCTACTCTCAATACTCGTCCTGGTAGAACGTTATCCCAATGAGACATTAGGCTAATATAGTCTTGATAGTATTGAGACAGGTCCTTTAAGTTATAAGTGAATTCTTGTCCTTCAGCAAACAATTGTTTGAAGCAGCTAAAACAACAGTCCATTGGCTCTCTTCTAGCATCTATGATTTTGGCATTTGGTAAAATCAGATGGATTAGGCCAATGTGACGAAAGTTATTAGGCATCTTGTCTGTGAAAAAAGCTCTTTTTTGAGTTCGATGAAAGGCAGTTTGAGAAATATACTGTTCACCAAACTTGATAAATTCCTCTTTGGTTAGCTTGTTTAAAATGTCTGGGTAACGAGGGCGATCAGATACGCGTCGCCTTCCCTGTAATTTTCTCACCAAGGATAGAATATTTGGAAGCTCCAAGGTACCTTCGACCTGAGAATGGGAGGCTAAAATTTGTTCAAGGAGGGTTGATCCTGCTCGAGGTAGCCCGACGATAAAAATAGGATCTAGCGCCTCCGCTCCAAAGCCCTGTCGGTCGGTAAAAAAAGATCTAGTACAAACTTCCTTTTGCAGTTCGAGTTCGTTTGTCATTTTTTCCGCGTCGTATCGGCTTTCCGTTTTTTTAAGGGAATTACCCTTTTCGTAGTATTCGAAACTTCGCTCGTATTCGCCTTGATCCTCTAAGGCCTTCCCTAATGCAAAATAGGTGTGATATTGATCCTCCAGGCTTGTTTCCGGATCTATAGCAACTGCCTCCATAGACTGTATTTGCTTCTTTGAAAACTTGTAAGTTTTAAGGTTAGCCAGACTCCAGTAAGCATCACCGAAGTCGCCCCTAATTTTGGTGGCAGCTTCGTACGAAGAGATGGCTTTTTTTTGGTCGCCGATTGTTTTGTAGGCGTGACCCATGGCCATTTGAAGAGTGGCGTTTTTGGGTTGCTTGGGTAATTCGTTCAGATAAAGTTCTAGTGCATTTTCATATTTTCCTGCTGCGGCTAGAGCGTTTGCGTAAACCAGTTTGAATGAATTTTGTTCTGGATCGGATGCTTGAATCAGTCTTGCTTGCTCCAACGCGTCGGAGAATTTTTGTCGACGCTGTAAGACCCCGATGTAGTCCATTCGTACTTGAAGGTTATTGGGCTCGAACTCTAGGGCGCTCTCAAGTAGAAACTCAGCATCGTCCAAAACATGGAGCTTGGCACCGATCAGCGCCAGTAGCCGCATGGCTTCGACATATTTTGGGTGACGTTTGAGATACTCTCTACATAGCCTCTCCGCCTTGAATAGTTTTCCTTCATATAAAAAGCTAGCGACTGAACGAATTTCAGGAGGCAGCGAATTAAGGCGCTCCAATTCTCTAAGTATTAACTCGTATTGCTCCGACTTGCCTTGTTTGAGGAATAGCTCAGCAAGGTTTTTCCAGCTGGCCATTAGGGTTGGATTTAAATCGAGTGCTTTCTCATAGGACCTTATTGCAGCTTCCTCAGGGCCCAGATACCGAGTCAGGTGACCCCGTTCTTGATGAGCCCTTGCATGCCTAGGATAATTTTTAATCAGTGAGGCGACTGTATTCAGGGCTTTTTGAGTATTCCCTAGATATCTTTCGCAAACAGCGCGCAAGTAAAGCCACTCAGGCTTCCGGTTATGCTCGGATTTTAGGGATTCTAGGGCAGCGTAGGCTAGAGGAACCTTTCCCGCCTGGAGAAGCCGCTTGGCTTCTTCCAGGTGAGTAGGTTCTAGTTCTTCGTCGTGTTGCTCGGTGCTATCAAAGATCGTACGACACTCTTAAGCTAAGAGTGAATGGACGATTGGTAGCGATTCTCATCGTATCGTCCTGATCGTTTATGAATAGCTCAGCACGTTCATTTGACATATTTTCGGCAAATAATTCTACCTTCCATGACTCTTTGGTCGCACCAATGGAAGCGTCCATCTGGGTATAGTTGTCTTGGCCAACCCGTTTAGCGGCAACCACCGAACTGAAGCTAGTTGACGCATGTTGAATAGCGCCCATCGCATAGGTGTTCCAACCATTGTCGAGGAACCAGTCATATCGGGCTCTGAGGCTGAACTGGTGATTGGGCGTGAGCGGTAGCTCGCTACCAACAGGTGCAAGTTCAACTGCCTGACCAAATACCGCTTCTAATTCAGTATTGTTGAATGAGAATCCACCGAACAAAGTCAGATTTTCGTTAGGTTTGTAGATTATGTCACCTTCAATACCTTTAATGGATGCATCAGCTGCATTCTCTACAAAAGTGAGAATCGACACGTTTTGTGGGTCGAATCGTGTGACCTGCATGTCAGTCCAGTCCACATAGTAGGCGCTACCGTTAAATCTCATAGCACCATCCATTAATGTCATCTTCCAACCTAGCTCATAGTTTTGAACATCGTCTGATTCGTATGTTGAGCTAACCGTCGGGTATTCAGGGTTCGTGGCAGCAATGCCTCCTCCTCTGTTCCAGCCTCCAGGTCTGAAACCTTCGGAGTAGGTTCCGTAAAGTAGCACGTCGTCGTTAAATTTATAGTTTGCAGTAAACTTAACAATAACGTCGTCCAACTCTAAAGGCTCTGAAGTATGACCACCAGATATATCGTAGTCTCGACCTCGATCTTTGTTGACCACTCCATTTGTTTCTGGAGATCCTCGGAAAATTCCATCTCCAAAATTAGATGAGCCTTCAAAGTCGATCTCCATGTCGTAATAACGCAAACCAACTATTAGCTCAAGATTATCTGTAAAGTCATAAGAGACCTCTCCAAAGATCGCCATCTGCTCTTCCATTCTCCTGACGTCATTGAAGAACGCGACATTTGATCCGCGAGCATTTGGATTAACCTTTGCTGCCGTAGACATGGGCAAATTGGGTACAAAACCGAGGGACTCTATGGCGGCGTAGTGATAATCGTCTTGGGTTTCTAGCTGAAAATCATCGTAGAAAAACCCAGCGGTAACTCGGACTTTTTGATCTTGAGGCGTGCTGATTCTTACCTCATGTGTGTTTCTTTCATGGGTTTGATAGATTACCGCTCCTTTGACAGGGTCTCGGCATTCGCGACCGCCTGGGGTCACATATCCTGCATCCGGATCAAGTCCGTAGCTCGTAATGTAAGCTGGATTTGAGTAGGTGCAAGTATAGTAAGCGATGTAGCCGCCTGAATTATTGTACCCGGTATAGTCGACGCTTTGCTCAATTTCGCGATCGAGGTAGCCTCCTGTATAAACCACATCTAACGCACCTAGTCTGCCAGTCAGTGTCCATGTCGTTAGACCGAATTCGTCGTCAAGCGTATCAGGAAAGAATCTGGTCGCTTGAAGATCGCCAACTTCAGGGTCGTAATCAAATACGCCATCAGCTCTAAGCTCTTGCTCTGTGTGCTGCAAAAGGACGTCCCAATCTTCATTAATCATGCCCCTGGCACTGAATCGACCTCCTCGGTATTTGGCATCATTAAAATCTTCTTCAACTAAAGCGGTATTATCAGCCGTATCATATTTGACTGCAGTGCCCGCCAAGGACGCTGGGTTTACAGCCGGATCGGTTGTGAAAGTCCCGGGCACGTTATCAATGTAGCCGCCCTCTTCTGCAGAGTACATTGCTGCTCTGAGAGCAATCCGGTCATTCACTGGAATATTGATGAACGTTTCTACTGTTTCACTTTCTTCGCCATACTCAGTGGTCGAAATACTAAGATCGACGCCGATATCAAAGCCATCAAACTCAGGCTTATTGGTGATTAAGCGAATCGTTCCAGCCTGGCTGCTTGCACCAAACAAGGTTCCTTGAGGTCCCGCAAGAACCTCCACGCGCTGAACATCTGTTGCATATAGATCTAAGTTTCTGGCCGGCGCAGTCACTGGTTGTTCATCCAAATACATTGCGACGTTTGGAGCTGTTCCTTGTGCTCCTGACAACAGCACGGTAATCGGCTCGATCGCCATTCCACGGATATAGGCTGTATTTTGTCCCGGACCTCTCCCTCCTGCGGTGACGTTAGGCAGGTACCTGATATAGTCTTCGAAATTTCCAATGGCCAGATCTTCAAGCGTGTCTTCCGTTATTGCCTGAACAGCAACTGGAATATCTTGTGTTGAAGATGCTCTCTTAGTAGCTGTTACCACAACCTCTTCGATCTCCGTGGCTGCTGTGGCTCCCGTGGTAGCAAGTACCGAAATAATGGCAGCAGATAGTTTTTTTCTTTCGAACATAATACCCCCTAGGTGGATTCGAAATTATTTGTGTTTTTGATTTGGTTGATCAATCTCTCCAAGACAACTATAGAGCATTTTAAAACAAATGTTTACCCTGCGATCTTGGGTCATAGGTTGTTTGCCTCGGTCTGACACAAAATAGTGGGTTATCAGCGATTGGGCCATTTATATCTTTGCAGCTCAATCGCAAGCTTGGAGTTTGTATCTTGCCTGTGAATTGTGCTTGCGCACAAAGATAGGTTAGAGTCTACGCTTTTGCGATGAGACTGAGATGAAATCTATAAACTGCGCGATTGTATCTCTGTTCGGTCTGCTGCTGATTTTGAATATGGAGTCAGCGGCTGCTGAGTTTTCTGGTGAAAACAGAAAGAACCGTGGACACGACACGTTAATTAAAATGGATGTTGATGCTCGGAACAGAAAGCTTGCGGATACCGTTGAGAAAACTGGCAAAGTATGTCCAAAAGGGATGAAAACCTATTTTCAGGGGTTTGACTCTAGCTCAAAGGCTTACTGGAATGTTCGCTGTCGGCGTGGAGACTATCTGTTGCTGTTTCCGCGTGATAGGAATGAAGGGATAGGGATAGTAGGTTGCGACGTGGTGGAGAAAGCTGGTTATCCCTGCTGGGAAAGAAACGATCAACTTACTTATTCTTATTGATTTTCACACAGTATTTAGGGGGTTAAATGGCTTTAACAGATGTCCATCACGTAGTGATTAGAGTTGAAGATTTTGATTCATCGGTCAAAAACTGGGAATCAATATTAGGTAACGCTGTAAGTCGAGTCGATCAGAATCAGGATTTAGGGATAAAACAAGCCTTTTTTGATCTGCCAGGCGGCGGTTTTATAGAAATCGTTTCGCCGACTGACTCTGAAGGAGCGGTAGGAAAAGCCATTGCTAGTCGAGGGGAGGGTATCCACACTTTGTCGATGAGTGTTGATAAAATGGACGAAACTATAGAGTCGCTTAAGGAATCGGGCGTGCAGCTGATAGGAGAGGGAGGCCCCCAGGTATTTATTCATCCGAAATCTGCAAACGGAGTCCTTGTCCAGTTATCGGTTAAGTAGTGTTAACTTAAGGCATTTATTTAGATATCAAGCTATTGAAGCATTTACGATAGAGCATTAGAATGCGCGGTCCGGCGATATAGAGGGTATCTCCATGGTATCGTTGGGCAAGAAAGTAAGCATAAATAAAAATTTACACTTAGGAGAGAGCTATCCGGTTACATATAGGGGGAGCGTCAGATTAAAAAGTCTAAAAAGGTAGACAAGGCTTTACTGAACGAAGAGATAGTTGCTTCGAATGTAAGGTTGGTAGGCGCAGGAGGAGAGCAACGAGGCGTAGTATCGAGATCGGAGGCATTAGCAGAAGCTCGGTCTTCAGGGTTGGATCTAGTGTTAGTTGCAGCAGAAGCAGAACCTCCAGTCTGTAAAGTGATGGATTATGGGAAGCACGTCTTCGAGTTAAAGAAGACAAAAGCGGCTCAGAGGAAAAAACAAAAACAGATTCAGGTTAAGGAAATGAAGTTCAGGCCTGGAACTGAAGAAGCTGATTATCAGGTTAAATTGCGAAACCTGAAAAGGTTCCTAGAAGAAGGAGATAAAGCCAAGGTCTCAATGAGGTTTAGAGGGCGTGAGGTGGTTCACCCTGAGATAGGAATGTCGCTGATGTCAAGAATCTCTGAGGACCTTTCGGAGTTCGGACAGATTGAGGCCGAACCGGAATTTGAGGGACGACAGGTAATAATGGTGCTAGCACCAAGAAAGAAAAAATAGAGAATGGTCGTAATTTTATATTCGATTGATTGATTGAGGATGGAGATCCTACTTTATGCCAAAAATGAAAACCAACCGTGGTGCTGCTAAGCGATTCAAAAAAACAGCCAATGGCTTTAAGCGCAAGCGAAGTAATAAAAGCCATATATTGACAAAGATGACAACTAAGAGAAAACGTCAATTAAGAGGATTTACGGGTGTGTCTCCTGCAGATGTGCCTTCCGTTAAGCGAATGCTGCCGAAAAAGGCGAGGTAAATAAAATGCCCCGAATAAAGAGAAGTGTCGCTTCGCGCGCTAGGAGAAAGAGGATCCTGAAGTCTGCCAAGGGCTATTATGGAGCGAGAAGCAGAACATTTAAGGTAGCCAAGCAAGCGGTAATTCGTGCTGGCCAGTACGCGTATCGAGACAGAAGGCAACGGAAAAGGCAATTTCGTCAGTTATGGATTATCCGAATTAATGCTGGGGCCCGAGAGCACGGATTGTCATATAGCCGTTTTATAGCTGGTCTTAAGAGCGCTGGTATCGAAGTAGATCGCAAGGTATTGGCCGATATAGCGGTTCATGAGAAGCAAGTATTCGCAACTCTGGTAGAAAGGGCTCGTTCTGGCTCGGTTCCTGAGGCGGCATAGAGCAAGGAACTTTTGCATCTTGTTTTCTTTGCAGGGGGCTGAATTGCATCTTTCCCTTTCTCGATAAAGGAAATCCCGTGGACGTTGAAAACACGTTAGACAGAGCTTTATCAGAAATATCAAAATCTATTGATTTGCGGTCTCTTGATGAGGTCAGAGTAGGCTTTCTTGGAAAAAAAGGTGAATTGACCACTCTGTTAAAAAGTTTAGGCCAGATGGATCCAAGCGAGAGGCCTAAGGCAGGCGAATCCATTAATCAGGCTAAAACAGCGATTCAGGATGCCATCGAGCTTCGTAAAAAGAGTCTAGCGAATAGTCAATTGGAAGAAGAATTAGCTACCGGTTCAGTGGATATTACGTTGCCGGGTAGACGTTCTTTTTTGGGAGGACTACATCCGGTTACTCAAGTGCTAAACCGGATTGAGGAGTTGTTTATTGGTTCGGGCTATGAAGTAGTAACGGGTCCGGAGGTCGAAGATGAATACCACAATTTTGAGGCACTAAATATTCCGGAACACCATCCAGCTCGAGCGATGCATGATACTTTCTACTTCGGCGATGGTAGCTTGTTAAGGACGCATACATCTCCTAGTCAAGTCCGTACAATGGAGAGTGAAAATCCTCCAATTCGAGTTATATGTCCGGGAAGAGTTTATAGAAGAGATTCAGATTTGACTCACAGCCCTATGTTTCACCAGGTGGAAGGGTTAGTTGTCGATGAAGGAATCAGCTTTGCTGATCTAAAAGGCACTTTGACGGAGTTTTTGACGAAATTTTTTGAGAAAGAACTTGCTGTCAGATTTCGTCCTTCCTACTTTCCTTTTACCGAGC
>CAJWGQ010000126.1 GCA_913041025.1 uncultured Gammaproteobacteria bacterium
AGCACAACGAAAGCCTAGTTGAGGCCGAACACCCGGTACTTGGTAAAATGCGTTACCCAAAACCGCCAGTGAATTTTGGCGCGTCGGACCCCTTCCCAGTGCGGCACGCTCCATTTCTGGGTGACCATACTCGCGAGATCTTATCTGAACTTGGTGTTGATGAAGATAACATCCAGCGGTTGGAACTCCGGGACGAACAGGACCGAAAGACTGTCGCGGCGATGCAGGCAGAACAACAACGTCTGGCAAAAGCCCGGGACTGAGCTTGAAACCGAAACAGAGATTCTTCCGTTTCTTCCCTAGAGAAGGTCACCTATGTCTTCCAAGGCACCCAAAATAGAGCTGGCTTAATTCCCTTTGATCAAGCAGGTACTGAGTTTAGCCTTATAAAACTGGGGGATATTTTATAATCCGAGCTTGCATAGTGTCATTTGTTACTGATTTGAGTTCTCCTGCGTTTAACACTCTGTTTTGGCTTAGGCGTTCATCAGGATCAGTCGCTAAGAGGCAGCTCTGTTTATTTATCAGCATCTATCGTCTCGCCTTCCAGATTCGATATATTTTGAGTATGGGCTGCCCTGCTCAACCGAAACGCCAACAAACCCGCAATGGATACGCCATAAAAGGTTAACAACAAGATGGCGTATAACCAACCGAGATCACTTAGCACTACAGAGTCAACGTCGGTTGAGTTTGCTTCCCTGGGAAAACTGACCGCAGACAGAATTAATCCGCCGATCCAGACACCCACGCCGGCCGACACCTTGGAAATAAATGACTCAACGGAAAATAATAGCCCCTCCTCTCTTAAACCAGTCTCTACCGCCCTATGATCCGTCACGTCAGCCATCATCGATGCCAGCAGAGCGCTCGTCATAATAAACAGCATTACCTCAACGACGCCCACTCCAAGCATAAGAGGAAATAACAGCTCACTTTCGGAGGAAGGAAACAAGTCCATATTCCTGAGAAACACCGGGGCCGTGACGACAAGCGCTGAGACGACAGAAAGCAACAGATACACGCCCTTCTTTTCTCTTTGGCGCGTCAGAAGGGGCATCAAGGAAAAAGCTATCACGGCCGCTACTACTTGAGAGGCCATCATCATGCTGAGCTGCTGAGTATCAAAATTCCAAAAAAACGACTGCATATAGGGCCAAAGTGAGTTGTAGGTGCCCGTCGCCACTGCGCCAAAAAGCCCACAAGCAAAAATCGCCATGAGATTTCGCTCTACCAGAGTTTTTCTCATCTGGATGAGCGAGTCCCTTACAGAACCCGGGTTGGATTTCGGCCTATTCAGTTCTGGGATGTACCTTTTCGTGGACAAAGCGGCAAAGCCCAGGCAAAGGAAAATCACTATCGCGGTGACACCACCGGCAGCCACATAACCCTCAGCTCTCATGATGCCTGAGCCATCGGGATACTCTGGCGTGTCAGCAAGCCACCATCCATACATCAAGACAGAGACCAGACAACCAGAAAACCAGGCGCTAGCCACCCTCGTAGTCATGAGTTTTGTGCGCTCGTCATAATCCGATGTTAATTCAGGTAAAAGCGAATTGAATGGTATCCAATGCAATGTAATCGACAATCGAAGTAAAACAGTCACTACCAGCATATAGAAAAACAGACCAGTCTGACCCAAGTCGGGTACGTCCCAAAGGAGGAAATAAAGAATAGGAATAGGCAGCACACTGGAAAAAAGAAACGGATGACGCCGGCCAAGCCTGTGCGAAAAGCGATCCGACCAGCGACCTATTAATGGATCTGAGATCGCGTCCACGATCATTGAAATCATCATCGCTAAACCAGCAAGCGATGGTTCAAGTCCTAAAACCTGGCTGTAATACAAAAGCAGAAAATAACCGACGCCATTGCTTATGATCCCCCCTTGCGCACCAGAGGACCCAAAGCTCATCCGCAATCTGTTTAAGCGTGACACGTCAGCATCTTTTTCGTCTCCCTATAAAACCCCGCCTTCCCGAACCCAAGACGGAATTCGTTCCTACTCCCCTCTCTGTAGACTAACAGACTGTAGAATTTAGTAATTGTTTTCCGGACTCATTTAATCAAACCTACCGTCAACGCGTCTAGGATCGCTATGGACTCAAATCCCCCTGGCTACAAAACCTGGATCTAAATCGAACGCCCTATCGGCGAGGCGTTCGTTCCAGAAAAACGAAAGTCGTCCTGTTAGCTATCACAGGCTCAAGACATTTTAAAGGCAGTCTAGACAAGCCCCTCGCAGAGACTAGGTTTTGTCGGGTGTTTTAAGATAAAAGAGCCCTTTAATCGCGTCGAAAAATTTCCGATTGAGCAACGAGATTAATATCGAGACACTTCTAAAACCAAGCTTACCACCACTGAAAAGCACTAGAGAGCGCAGCGGCATATCGTTCGCCATTTCCTCAAACATTTTTTCTAGGGTGGGGTCGGCTGAATTAGTCCCCATTTGCTTTTTAAAGGACTTGGAGACCTGGTCCTTAACCAGGTTACCTAGGAAGGTTTCACCAATCTCTCCAAGCGATGAGTTCAAATGAAAGGGACGCGGGTTATCAGCACGCGGAACGGGCCTCCCAAGCATCGAAGAGAACGTCTGGTCATCGACCAGCAACTTCCCCTCGCTGATCTTAGGACGATCACTGTCGAGAAACGCCGTTGAGAACTCTTGCTCTGATTGGACCTGGATTGTTCTTTCCAAACGCGTGTCTCTGCTGGACGAGCCTACTTTGATTAAATAATCTCCAGGCTCCAGAACCCAGGCTCTTCTGTAGGAGTCAAAAACAGCAAGATGACTCAAGTCAATGGACAGCTTGACTCTCTGCCGCTCCCGAGGGGCCAAATGAACTTTAACAAACGCTTTAAGTTCGCTGACCGGCCGATAGACCTTGGAATCGATCATGCTGACGTACACCTGGACAATCTCAGCTCCAAACACGTCTCCGGTATTGCGGACTTCCAAGTTTACTTCGAGTGAATCCTCGATCGTTAACAAGGTTTTGGATAGAAACAGGTTGCTGTATTCAAATTCGGTATAGCTCAACCCATGACCAAAGGGGTAAAGCACCTCTTTACTAGCCGAGTCGAAATAACGATAGCCGACGTACAGTCCCTCCCGATACTGGACCTGCCGGCCCGTGCCCGGGAACCAACTCTCGGATGGAATATCTTGCTGTTCGAGCGCAAAAGACTCTGCGAGTTTACCGCTGGGATTGGTCTTCCCAAACAGAATATCAGTGATCGCAGCGCCCCCGGCTTGACCTAACAGATACCCTTCCAAGATGGCGCGGGGTGCGTCTACCCATGGCATCCTGATTGGCGCGCCATTTGTGAGAACGACAACCGAGTTCGGATTTTCTTTGCAGACTGCATTAATCAGAAGTTCCTGCTGACGAGGTATGTCCAAGTGCTTTCGATCAAAACCCTCGGATTCATCGGTCGCAGGTAATCCGACAAACAACACGACGACATCAACCAACCCCGCCACATCGACCGCCTCTTGAATTAAATCCTGATCGAGCTCAGTTTTACCGGGCTCGTAGCCCTTCGCGTAGGTTACGCTGCCCTGCTCATCTAATTTTGAAGCAATACATTCAAAAGCGTTGTCGAGCGCGGTGGGGACCACCTGCGAGCTACCCGCACCCTGGTACCTAGTGTTCTTCGCAAAATCGCCGATCACCGCCATATTGACCGAGGGCTTCAACGGCAACTGCCGGTCTTTATTCTTCAGCAGGACCACACTCTCGCCAGCGGCCCGCTTAGCCAAGCTATGGTGTAGGCCCAAATTCAGCTCTATCTCGCGCTGGCGGACATCCGCGCCTTTGAGAATCAGTTCTATGTTTCGCTGAATGACCAAATCAAGATCGGACTCGGGCAGGTCGCCAGATTTTACCGCTGCCAGAACCAAGCGGTCGTTAACACCTCCGCTGGACGGCATCTCAAGGTCAAGACCCGCAGGTATCGATTTGACCCGATCATTGGTCGCGCCCCAATCTGTAACAACCAGTCCCCGAAACCCCCACTCCTTTCTGAGTATTCGATTAAGTAAAAATTCGTCTTCCCCGCAGTAGACCCCGTTGACCCGGTTATAAGCTGACATAACGGTCCAGGGTTGAGATTTCTTGACGGCTATCTCAAAACCTCTGAGATAGATTTCTCGCAGAGTCCGCTCATCTACTATGGCATCAACGAACATCCTTGCGCGCTCTTGATTGTTGACCGCGAAATGTTTGAGACTTGCACCCACTCCTTGAGACTGGATACCCTGAACGAGGCTGGCCGCCATCTCTCCAGTTAATACTGGGTCCTCCGAAAAATACTCAAAGTTTCGGCCGCACAGCGGGTGTCTTTTGATATTCATGCCAGGGCCCAACAGCACAGACACGTTTTCTTTGACACATTCTTTGCCCAAAGCGACTCCGATCTCATGCATCAATTCGACATTCCAGGAACACGCAAGAGCTGACGCAGTCGGAAAACAGGTTGCTGGAACACTCGCATTAAGACCGACATGGTCTGCCTGACTATCCTGTTTGCGAAGACCGTGTGGACCATCGGTAACCATAATCGAGGGCAACTCGAGCCGATCCAGGGACTTTAAATACCAAAAGTTCTTTCCAGAGCAGAAGGCCACCTTCTCCTTCAGACTCATCTCAGCCACGATTTGTACTGGCTGTTTGGACAGATTTACTTCCTGTGCCATCAATTCCTCACTTCCTCACTTCCTCACTTCGAATATAAGCCAATTGAACAGGTAATTGACTCGGGCTTACCTTAATCCAACCAAAATGAATTCACTAATTTTGGTCATTACACGACACAATCGCTCTACGCTAATCCATGGTAATACGCAACGTCAAACTAAAGCTAACAAGTGCTAGGATGGCCAAAACCTAGAGAACACGGCATGAAATCAGCTCAAGACGGATTACTTGTCAAACCGGATCCCAGATACGCCTGGGTCATGGTGTTTTGCGTCTTCACACTGAGCACACTCTCTTTCGGTGCCTTGGCGTCGGTGTCCGTTTTTCTCAAACCACTGTCTCTGGAATTTGGCTGGTCAAGGGGTGAAACCTCGCTTGGATATACAGTCATCTCCATGTCTTCGGCAATATTCGGGATTTTTTGGGGAATCGTCGCCGATAAGTTTGGGACAAGGTGGTTTGGACTAGTCGCGGCTCTGGTAATGCCCGCCGTACTCTACCTCTTAAGCGAACAAGGCAGCGTGATCCATTTCTACGGTTTGTACTTTCTTTTTGGGGCTTTTGGCAATGCCTTAGTTTCAGCGCCGTTATTTGCCAATGTGGCCTTTTGGTTTCAGAACAAACCGGGACTCGCGCTAGGGATCACCGCCGCCGGCGGCGCTTTTGGACAAGGCATCATGCCATATATTTGTGGCGTGATCGTAGAAGGCCAGGGCTGGGAAAGCGCTTACCAGACAGTCGCCCTAATCTATTTGATTGTCGGCATTCCTGTCGCACTGCTGATCCGAGAATCGCCCTTACGCGCGGCGACCTCAGACTCTGAGGCAGATACTTTGAGAACTACGACTCTTCCCGAGAAAGAAGTCATCATCTGGATCAGCTGTGCGATTATCTTTTGCTGCTTGTGCATGGCCGTGCCTATCGTTCACCTTGTTCCGCTACTCACAGATGACGGGTTTTCATTGGAATTTGCCACCAGCGTGCTCATGGTTTTGATGTTCTGCGGGGTCGCTGGGCGTGTATTAGGCGGCAAGCTTTGTGACGTGATTGGCGCCCTACCCGCGTACCTTCTGATGTCGTTAGGGCAAACAATTTCGGTTTTTTGGTTCCCTCACCTCAGCGAGCCGGTTGCCCTCTATGCCTTAGCTGCTTTTTTCGGGTTTAGCTATTCCGGGGTGATGTCTTGTATTTTGGTCTGTACTCGGATGATGGTTTCGGCCTCGTTTGCAGCAAGAGCCATGAGTATTACTTCTTTTTTTGGGTGGTCCGGGATGGGTTTAGGTGGTTTCGTAGGTGGCTACTTTTTTGATCTTAACGGCGATTATTTTTGGGGTTTTGCCTTTGCTTCCATGATGGGGCTCATTAATCTTCTGATCTTGTTGAGCTTTCGTAATCGCATCAACAGCTACGAGCAATCGATTGATCGCGATCCCATCGAGGCCTATCAATGAGCCCTTACCAGTCTCAGAACTCGATACACCAGCGGCTTTTTGCATACACATTAAGAGACTAAGAGGGATAGACTCTGCACCCGCTTGATCTAACTATTATTATCGGCTACCTCATTTTAGTCATCGGACTGGGATTTCGGTTAAGCCGACGAGTAAAAAATGCCAAAGACTATTTCCTCGCCGGCAGATCGCTCACCTGGTGGGTGATCGGTCTTTCGATCATTGGCACCAACATCGGAACCAATAGCTACATCGGCGCGTCAGGCAACGCCTACAGTATCGGCATCGCTCAAGCCAACTTTGAATGGATAGGCGCGATTCCGGCAATGATTATCTGTTCCTTGATATTTATTCCTCTGTACTGGAGGGCTGGCGTTTACTCTATCCCGGAGTACCTCGGTCTGCGATACAACCAGTCGGTTCGTCTGGTCGCGGCTCTTATCGCGTGCATCGTCGCGGTATTTGCTATCGGTGTGGGCATGTGGGCTTTGGCTTTGACCCTAGAGACTTACATCGGCTGGCCCATCTGGCTGGGCATTTTAGTATCGGGAACGGTCGTTGGCTTCTACAGCATATCGGGTGGACTAGCTGCGGTGGCAATAACAGACTCGTTGCAAGTTTGCATCATGTTCCTTTGCGGTCTCATTATCGTTTATCTGGGGCTCGAGGGGGTCGGTGGTTGGGAGAACTTCGCCTCCCAACTCACAGAAGAGCACCCCACTCATCTTCAGACCTATCTTCCTGCCGATCACGAGAGTTATCCCTGGCCAGGAGTGATTCTCGGTTTAGGTCTGGTGCTTTCACCCGCCTATTGGATCGGCAGCCAAGCGATCTTACAGCGAAGCCTGGGCGCAAAATCTCAGTGGGACGCAAGCGCGTCGATGATGTTCGCCGCTTTTGCTAAAACCCTCGTCCCGCTCTTAATCGTTTTTCCGGGTATCCTCGCGTTGGTCATGAAAGCCGACATCGACTACCCAGATATGGCATTGCCATGGATCATCAAAAACGTTTTGCCGGCGGGTATTTCAGGTTTGATGTTTGTCGCAATCATCGCTGCTTTGCAGTCCACGATCGACTCAGGCATCAACTCAACTTCACTCATGATTACACGGGATATTCGGCACGTTCTGTTGAAAGATGATAGCACCGAGAATGACCTCAAAATCGGTCGATACCTGACCTTACTAATTCTGGTTATCGCGATGTCGATCGCACCTTTTATCGGTGAGCTGGGCGGCATATTCACTTTCATGCAGACGGTGCTCTCTCTTTTTCAGGGTCCCATGCTTGCGCTGCTTCTGTTAGGCGCCTTAAGCAAGAGAGCCACGCCCCAGGCAGGCTTATGGACATTGATCACAGGGGTTCCCGTCGCTGGCATTTTACTCCTAATGGACATGAACATGCTGTACGTGGCGTTTGTGACCTTCTGTTACTCCATGGTCGTCTTGTGGATATTAAGCGGAATGACAGAGGGGCTGACGAAGGAACAACTTGAGCGACTAACTTACTTCCCTTGGAGACGATAGCAGTGGAACTTTTATCTCAATTACCCACTGAATGGGGAAACCTTCTCTCAATCGCTTTGTTCTTGTTACTAGCACTTCTAATTTGGCTTGTGCCAAAAAGGTTAATCGAGACTGGCTCAGGATCAAAACCAAAATATCTGGATCTGAGATGGTGGGCAACGGCTTTGATCATTCTACAACTCTTCGTTTACAGGATATTCAGTTAACGTTTTACCTAGTGCGACCATAACTTACTAAGAAACACCGACACGTTGAGCCAGCTTCTTTAATCATGTAGCTTTACTTTTACTTCCAATTCAAAGGCAACTTGATGTCTCAGGATAGCCCCCTTCTGCCAGGAAAATTAGGTAACCCGGCGCTCACGCTTGACAAAGATCCACGACTGGACCCGCGCCTGATCCCGTTGTTTGCTTCTAACGACGGAATGGACGCCAAACTAGAAGATTCAGCAACTGTCGATCGAAACTCGTCCTATGAGGAGGCGCTCCAATTTGTCGAGACAGTAGAAGCCAACCTGGATCCGTTTTATG
>CAJWGQ010000127.1 GCA_913041025.1 uncultured Gammaproteobacteria bacterium
TCGCGGAATTAGAGAGAAAGGCTAGGCTTAACACCCCTTCTGAGATACGAATTGCGGTCCCGTATTACAAGCCGAGCCGCAATAAAACAAATATCACTCCAGATTACTTTATTCATACGACTGAGGCCTGGTTGAAATTCCCTCATTCCCTAGAAGGGCTATCGGTTGAAGAAATCGCTGAGCACCGGCCTGATTTGAATGAAATACTGAGTCAGGCTATTAGTTAGTAATATAACTAGTCGAGGTGATAGGGTTGGTTCGAGTTATCAGAGTATCTGATTCTATAGTCTCCCAACTTTCTTCAGTTTTGTGCATTGACCGTATTTTTAGCGATTATTTGAAATCCATTCTGCTTGGCGTTTCATGTCTTGCGAGTAGCGTAGCCAACTTGAGGCTGACCTTTCAACCGACTCGTAGGCTCTAGCCTTTCTGAGAGAGGTTCTAGCAGAATCAAACTTGCCAAGCTCGCTTTGCGCAATACCGAGGAGCAGCCACGTTTCACCTGGTTTTTCTAATTTTCGTGACAAAGCTTCCTGTAAATTGTTTTCTGCTTCCTGCCATTGGCTTGAGTTGATTTGCAGATTAGCCATTTTCCTTAGGGGTTCGCCATGATCAACTATTTCCGACAATTCGGAATAAGTTTCTACTGCGTTATTTAGTTCACGCGCGCTGACCCAGGCCTGCGCAACCAGATCAAGGTATACTTCATTCCGATTTAAGATCCCATTGCTCATTGCCTTTTCGATCAGTCTCGCTGCGTGATCCGGGATTTCTTTTATCATGGCTAGCTGGAACAGCGATTTTATGGTGGTTTCTTTTTCAATTAGATCGTTTTCAAACGCGACCTTAAGCGACGCAAGGGCATAGGAAGGGTTATCCATCATCATGTAGACGCTAGCGAGTTGCTCCCAATAGCCTGTTTTCTCAGGCCAAAGCTCGATAACTTCTAATAACACTTTTGCTGCGTCTGGAAAGCGCTTCAGCTCGAAGTAGTTTGCAGTAAGCAGTTGGTACCAGGTCTCACGTGGTTTATCGCTGTCTTTAATAGCGGTTTCTGCGTAAGGGACAGACTCCTGGTATCGCTTCACTTGTGCGTAAATATTTGCCATAAAGATGTACTGATTAGGATTTGGGGTCTCGAGTTCCGCAAACCATTCTTTGGCAAAAATCATCGCATTATCAAATTCACCAAGTGCTGCATAGAGCTGCGCTACCATGTAGCCCACATTAAAGGTCACGTTTTGGGGTAACTTTTTTGTGTCGAGGCTTTTCCTCAGCTGAATAATTGCTTCTTCAAATTGTTCATCAGCCATCAATGCATAGCCAAGAGTTTGCAGAGTTAAAGCTTCATCGAGGGATTCTTCCGAGACATTGTCGAGGAGAATCTCGAGGCGGTTGATGGCTGACTTCAAGTTGCCGGTTTGGTCCTCGCTGGATGACATTAATTCCTGAATTGCTGTTAACTCTCGGTAGGTTTTAGTGGAGACGGAATCAGCGAAGGAAATGACAGATTGAAGACTTAGCAACAAGACAATAAGTCCTAGCAGCTTTGAGAAGAATACCGAACTTTTTGTTCTCATGTGCTGTTACCAAGCTTGAATTCAATTGTTTGTCTTGCACGTTGCGCTACAGGGTTGCCGTCTACGATTTTTGGTCTGAACTTCCAGCGTTTCATAGCGGCAATAGCTGCTTTATCAAACAATCTCTTCGGGTTAGATTCTATAACGGAAACATTAAAGACGGTTCCATCGGGTTGTATGGTTACAGCCATCGTTACGTAACCCTCTAACCCTGCTTGTTTTGGGCCTCTGGGGTAAGTGGGCGGAACTCTAACTATTGGTATGACGTCTGTATCAAACCCTGCAAGACCGTCTCCTTGTTTCAAGGTGCCTAGAAATGGGCCGTCACCTGAATTTAATGGGACACCGATTGAAGGCATGTCCATATTGAGATTCGGGTTGAAATTGGTCATTTGATTGGTGATGTCAGGTGTCTCGGGCGCCTCGTCGGGGGGAGGGGGTTCTCGAGGCGGTTGTCTTTTCTTTGTTTTGATATCCTCGTTCTGTTTAACCCGCACAAAATTTAAGTAGGTTCGATCACCGCTCGGTTTATCGAGAAAGGGTTCAGTGGCGATCATCAGCTGCATAAAGTAGAAAACGCTGAATCCAATTATTACAGAAAGCCCCAATAACAAAGGTTTCTGGAAAGTAAATCCCATTCAAAATCCTTCGTCTGCTGCTACAGAGACGTTTATGGCGCCAGCTAGCCTCGATTGATCCATGACTTCAATGAGGGTTTCTGTTTTTGAATCAGCGTCGGCAACGATAATTACTGCTGCGCCAGGATTTTCAGCTAACCCTCTCTCGACATTTGCTCTCACTGCACGTTTATCAATCTGTCTTTTGTCCATAAATATTTGATTTGAGGAAGTGATCCCGATCTGAATACTATTGGAGTCAGTCACCACCGCTGTGTCTGCATTGGGTCTACTCACGTCTACTCCAGATTCTTTCACAAAAGTTGATGTGACGATGAAGAAAATCAACATAATGAAGACAACGTCTAACATTGGCGTTAAATCAATCTGGGCTTCTTCTTGATCGTCAAACGCGGTATTTGTCGGATCATTCACTGCTTCAGCTCCTTATATCAAGCGCTTGGGTTAGAGTTTTAAACTCCTTTTTGTAACGCCTGTCCAGTTGAGTGGCGAAAGGTATGGCCATGAGGGCTATCACCATCCCGCTCATGGTAGGGATAGTCGCTGCGCTGACTCCGTCAGCCATAGCTCTAGGATTCCCGGAACCCAAATAAGCCATTACATCGAATACTTGGATCATGCCAGTTACCGTGCCTAGCAAACCAAACATAGGCAGTAGGGCTATAAGCACTGGGATAATCTTAAGATTTCTTAGCATTTCGATTTCAACTTGAGAAATGAGTTTCTTGCGTTCAACTTCGGCGAACCAAGAATTTTTATCTTCTAGACCTTCCCAAATAGTGGTGACCACAGCCACATGGTGAGGGTTCTCTCGAAGAAAATAATAGTATCTTTCTAGAATAAGCCAGCACAGCCAGATGGATAGAAATAGTATGGCATAAAGCACATCACCACCCTTGTCTAGAAAGTCTCTTAGATCACTAAAAACCTCCATCTTAAGGATCTGTCTCTTGCTTAGATTCTGATTTCACTTTGGTGGCAATTACAGCGAGAAATTGTTCGCCCACGGTCTTTGTTATTTTTGTTACCTGACTGGACAACAAACTATGACTGAGGAGCAACGGTATAGCTGCGCATAAACCCAGGACGGTAGTCACCAATGCTTGGGAGATGCCGCCAGCCATTAATTTTGGATCGCCGGTACCAAATAAAGTGATTGCTTGAAAGGTTCCAATCATCCCGGTTACGGTTCCAAGCAGTCCCATTAAAGGCGCGATGGCAGCTAGTACCTTTATAACAGGCAGTCCCTTTTTGATCTCAGCAATATCTGAGTAAACAATTTCTTCTATTCGACTCTTTATCGTTTCAAGGTTTAAGTGCTTGTTTTCATAGTAGGCAGTTAATATTCGACCAAGAGGATTGTCGGGTCTTGGCGAATCCAAATCTTTGAGTTGATTGCTGATTCTCAGACGCAACCTCGTCAATTCGATTAGTCGCTGTGCAACCAAGGCCATACCGATCAATGTAAGTATCAGTATTGCGTAACCAACGACTCTTCCTTGTTCTATGCGCTCCAGAAGGCTTGGTGCTTGCACTATTAGACCGAGTAGGGCGCCCCGAGAGGGATCGACATAAAATCCTACGGATTTCTCGAACTCAGCGGAACTTAGGTCGTTCGCGGAAGAGCGTATGTAAGCATCAGGTTGTCTCGCTAGTTCGGCTAGCTGTTCGTTTTCAGAAAAATAGCTTAGATAAATATCATCTGTGATTGCGTTGAAGGTGCCGACACGTATTACTTCACTGGAGTATTTATTCCCATCCGGTTTGACCACTTCGTTTGTAAAGCGGCTGGTTTGGCCAGAGAGCACCGCTTCCTCGATCAGTAAACTCCATAATTCTCGCATCTGCGGTATCGTTGGTATCTCAGTGCTCTCCGCTAGTTGGGATATGGATGCTTTGCGCTCAGGTTTCTCAAGCGTAATCAGCGAATCAAAAATCATTGTTTCGGTATCGTCGGCTACTTGCCTGAAAACTCCAAAGAGTTCTCCAAGGTCTCCGACTCGCTTATCAAGTTTTGATTCAAGGTCAGTCAACAATTCTTCGTTTTTGTCGAAGTCGACTTGTAATTTACGGCGGGTCGATTCTTGAGCGGCAACTTCCGCTTCGGCCTTTCTCATGAGAGAGTTTTGCTTTTCTGCTTCTGTTCTAAATCGCGACTCTCTCTGCTCGTTGCGAATTGCCTCTTCAGTCCTGTTTTCTTGGATCTTTTTCAGAATATCAAGTGGTGAATCTTGGCTGTGCGATGTGAGCGCCAGTGAAAACGTCAGACACAATAACAAGGTTTTCAAAAGTTTTTGTCGGTGTACTGCAATCATTTTGCCACCTCGCTTGGGGTATCGACAGGCAGCCTGAGGAGTGTCGGCGGTGATTGCTTCCTCGCTATTCTGAGCCCATCTCGGACTGAACGTCGGTATTCGTCTTCTAAAACCTCCCACTGCCGGTCGGCTTTATCCCAATTTCCGGTTTCCTCGCTATCCAGGGTCTGATAATAAAGACCTATTCGACCAACCCTGAGGAAATCGACAGTTCGCGGCGTACCACCCATATCCAGCTCTCCGCGATATGATTCGATGGTCCTCCCGTAATCGGCCTCAATGAGATAAGCCTCCATTATGCGTCGATATTTTTCTCCGGCGGTCACGTCTGCCCGATCGATTAAACGCTTGAGATTTTCCACTCGATCTCGCCTTTCTTGCGTTAGGAACGGGATATCGCCTTCAATTAACTGGTTCAATGTCTCCGTCATTTCTAGCATCAGAGGTAGTGCGCCAGTTTCTATGCTTTCAATTTCTTCAGTCTGACGTTTGATCGATCGGATCTCCTTTTGTTGAGACTCGATCAATCGCCTTAGTTGGCCATTGTAAATAGTGAGACTTTCAGCTCGTTGAATAGCCGCGGCGTAGGATTTTGCTGCGGCGTTGGCTTCATCATCGTAGTCGTTTATTTTCTCCTGACTTAATGAGGCTTCTCGATTGATATCAGATTGAAGGTTTATTGCCTTCTCGTTAGCGCCAACCGGGATAGCCTGAAAACATAATAACGAGGCACTTGCTGTAACAAGTAGTACCTTAAGGAGTGACCGCATTTTTAAATCCCCTAACAACAGTGGTGTTGATTCTTTTCTCTTTACCGAGCCCGACTACTTCTCTGGAGCAAAAGGTGTGCCAGAAGATGCTTAGGAAATTTTATAAGGGCGTTCCCAAGTCCCTAAGCTTGAAAATAAGAATCTGTTGTTTTTTGGGTAGTACAAAAGTGCGTTTTCTGTGTGCGCTTTTAACCCGTTTGTTTCTTTTTGGTGCAGTTCAATTCCCTTATTGCTATAACTCATCACGGTGGAACATCGTGTTTACTTTGGGTGTAGCCTTTTTCAGGCACACTTATTCAGTCTGGCACCTATGTTGCTTTTCTGTTTTTTTAAAAGATGCGGATCTTGAGAGATTTTTCAGGCTTTCTTTCTTTAAAGGAGTGGTCGTCAGATTTTGAGAGTCCACCGTTATTGCTTGCAGCTGGATGAGTTATTGATGGAATCAATGATTGAAAATAATCGTGAAGGTGACGTTTAATGTCAGATCAGAGCCCCGCGAATTCGAGTAAGCAGTTGATACTGGGATTGAATGATAAGCCCTCAGGCGGAGTTACTTTCTTAGCAGCGCTTGCGCATTTAGCTGCAATAGCCGCAAGTATTTTGACGGCCCCATTATTATTAGCCCGAGCAATAGGATTGGACGACTTGCAAACGGTCTATGTCATCAATGCGTCACTCGGAGTGTCTGGAATCGCGACATTTATTCAGGTGTATAAATTCGGTTGGCTAGGTTCAGGTTTGCTGTCAGTTCAGGGAACGAGTTTTGCGTTTATTGGTGCTATGGCCTATGCCTCTTCAATGTTGAAAGAAAGTATGCAAATCGATGAGGTGGTAGGTGTCCTGCTAGGAACCAGTATGGTTGGAGCCATTTTGGTTGTTTTGGCAAGTTTTTTTCTGACACAGATCCGTAAGGTTATAACGCCAACAGTCACCGGAGTAACAATTTTCCTGCTGGGCGTCTCGCTGCTATTGTCTGCGCTAACCAATTTGATGAACGTCTACTCTTCTGCATCCGATATGCAGGAGAGCCTGACCGTTCTTGCGGAAGCCTTGATTACACTATTAGTCACAATCGTCCTTGCCAGCAGAGAGAATATCTGGTGTCGGTTGTTAAGTATTCCCAGCGGGCTATTGATTGGGTTTCTGGTGGCCGCGTCTTTTGGAGATCTTAATGCTCCTCCCGTATCAAATTCTCAAATTATTTCGATACTGATTCCCTTCCGCTTTCCTTTGGGTTTTGATTTCTTAGTTCTGATAATTCTGTTACCGATATTTCTTGTGTCTTTAACCGAGACTATCGGCGATATCACTGCGTCTTCTAGCGTTTCTGGACTGCCCATAGAAGGTGAATCCTATTTGGATCGGTTGCGTGGTGGGGTGATGGCCGATGGGGTAAATACCATGTTAGCTTCTGCTCTAGGAGCCTTCCCAAACACTACTTTTAGTCAAAATAACGCGGTAATAAAGGTAACGGGTATAGCGAGTCGAAGGGTTGGTCTGGTTTTAGCGGGACTGCTAGTCCTATTAGGTGCGATCCCTCTTATCAGTGAGATTTTTATGCAAATTCCTGGTGGCGTACTCAACGCGGCCACTGGGTTTCTTTTTCTAATGATTGCGTACACTGGTTTGCAAATCGTTTTGAACCAGGAAGAGAAATCGTCTTTTTTGATTTTAGTGCTCTCTTGTTCATTAGCACTTCTTTTGATGGTTACGCCTACGTTTTTCTCTGGCCTAAATATGGCGCTGCCTCCTTACCTCACGATCATTCTTGGGTTTCCAGTTGCCACAGGAACTGTCATCGCGATTGTCCTGGATTTATTCCTAAAAAATAAAGATTAGCGGCTTCCTTAACGATTTTTTGTGTTTTATGTGGGGTCAATTTTTGTCGACCGGAAAAGGAATGCTCTTTTCTAGTGCTCAAATCTGTCAGGTGATGTTTCGTATTGAACTAACACTGTGCACTAATTGGGAATAGTTTCCTATCTTGCACCAAGGCGAGCCCTTAGTTTGAGTCGTGACGAATTCTCTTTCTATTCTCTTTAGAAATTACTTTCATATAAATCAAAGAGTTGCTCTAAATTTTTGATCTTCATTTCTCCTTTTTGGCGGCTGGTATACAACTTGCAAATGGGAAGGGTAAGGGAGGATGGGAAAAAATTTTGGAGGGTTTCTTATAGTGATTTTTAAATATAACAATAAAGTGGGCTCAAGAGCTTTCTCAATGTGGGCCTTTTTCATTTTACTTTTTTCTAATTTGACGTTCGCCGACGCTGATTCGGAAGAGGATGTGGCGGAACTTGAGGATCTAACGGTGACTGATGTGCCGGATGATCTCTCGATTTTGCCTAGCGAACCATCTGAAGGCGCCTTTGGGCTTAGCCTGTCTCTCTTAGAGACACCTAGATCTGTCACTGAGGTGAGCTCGGAGCTCATAAAAACTTATGCACTGAGAAGTGTGGATGATTTGGTGAGACTTACACCGGGAGCCTTTACGAGTTCTTTCTTTGGTATCCGAGGATCGATGGATATAAGAGGTGAGGCATCCGACAATTATTTTCGTGGGTTTCGCAGAATCAATAATCCTGGTGCTTTTAATACGATCATACGAGGAGCTCATACCTTGGAGATCCTGCGAGGTCCGGTCTCTCCCTTATATGGCAGTGGTAGTGTTGGGGGACAATTAAATTATTCACCGAAGACAGCTAAAAGTGAAACGGCCAAGTACATTTCCGAACCCACTGGCCGATTGGATCTGACTTTAGGAACTTATAATCAAAGGATTCTTTCTGGAGAGTATGGAGCGCCTTTTGAGATAGGCGA
>CAJWGQ010000128.1 GCA_913041025.1 uncultured Gammaproteobacteria bacterium
AATTCTCCAAAAAACGCGTGTTTGGCACGTGAGGGCCTCGACACATATCAAGGTACTCTTGATGGTAATACAAGCCCATGGCTTCTTCTTCTGGCATATCTGCAATTAATTTAAGCTTGTATTCTTCTTTTCGATTTTGAAATTCAGTTATGACTTCTTCTCGCGGAGCAATCTTCTTAATCACATCATACTTTTGTTTAATTAGGCGCCGCATTCTATCTTCTATCTTTTTTAGATCTTCGGAAGTAAAGGGCTTTTCCACCGCGACATCATAGTAAAAGCCATTTTCGATGACAGGCCCAATCACCATGTTAGCGTTCGGAAATAATTGCTTGACTGCGTGACCAATGAGATGTGCACATGAATGTCTTATAACCTCCACGCCTTCAGCATCCTTGCTGGTAATTATTCTAAGAGAGGCATCATTCTTAACAACATCACATGCATCGCATAACTTGCCATCGACTTCACCCGCAATCGTAGCGGAAGCCAAGCCAGGTCCGATATCTGACGCAATCTCGTAAACTGATACAGGTTTCTCGTACTGTTTTTTGCTGCCATCTGGCAATGTTATTGTTGGCATTACTTCAAAACCCGCGCTGAATTGATCGCTAATTCATGCCGCCGATAGTTGGGACGGCTATACTAAAAGTGTATTTAAACTATAGTTGGTAGGCACGACCAGATTCGAACTGGTGACCTCTACCATGTCAAAGTAGTGCTTCAACATATACTAAGCCATTGAATTGCATTGGATTTATTGATTCTTACCAAGACAACTGAAATGTCATTTGAGTCAGCTGCGTCGCCTTATGAATCAATCACTTATTTTAATCAATTGACAACCTTTTAGCCAGTTTCGATTATTCAAGCTTTTCTATGATGCTTGTGATTCATAAATCTGATTTGCCTGCCGAATAAATTAAGGTAAGCCTATCGGAGAATGAATGATGAGAAAAAATACATTAACAGTGTTGTTAGCGATAATTGCGGCTAACCTAACAATACAAACAATCCAGAATTTTCAAGTCGTTCCCACCGCCTATGCGCAAAGCGGAGTTCAAAGGATTGCCATCTGCGATGAAAATGGCATTAGCTGCGCGAACATAACTAGTTTTGGCGAGCTTGAAATTACCCAAGATTAGCAAGACTTCAACCCGTACGGATCATACAGTTATGAATAAACGATTTATTTATTTCGCAGCGATAGCTGTCACCTTAGTTTGTGCTGGTTGTAACTCTGTCGGACCAGCTGCGTTAGAGAGTGGGCGTGTTAATTATAACGAAGCTATAGTCCGAACAAACGATGAACAATTGCTACTAAACCTAATTCGCTTGCGTTATAGAGACACACCATTTTTCTTATCGGTTCAAAACGTTACATCCAGGTATACCTTAAATTATAACGGTAATGTCAGAGTCCCGGATCCAATGAATGCTCGAATTGCGGATTTGGCTGGCACAGGCACACTAACTTTAGGCGGAGCTTTTACAGAAAGCCCAACAGTAGTCTACAGGCCAGTGTCAGGTGAACAATTCATCCTTGAGCTGCTATCTCCGATTCCGCCCGGGAATATCGCCTTATTAGCTCAGTCGGGCTGGAGCATAGAACGTATTTTTCTCTTGTGTGTGCAGGCCTTAAACGACCTATTCAACGCTCCAAGCGCATCAGGACCAACACCGAGCTCGGCCCCACAATTCGAAGAGTTTGGGGACTTCGCTGAACTGCTCAGGATCTTGCAACAGTCTAGAGCTATAGAAATAGCCACCACCGAGACGGGAGATGCAGTATTACGTTTTTTCCCCAATAGTGAGCTCATAGAAGAATCGAGATTAGCAAAATCTTTACTAGGTATGGATGAAGCTTCAAATGAACTTGTTACCAGCCAGGTGCGTCAATTCGAAGGTGCTTGGATGAGAACCCGCTCACCAATTGGCGTAATGCAATTTATATCTCAGTCTGTTGAGGTTCCCGAGGAACATTTCGCAGATGGCATCGTAACTCGGACATTTGATGAAGATGGCAGTGAATTTGACTGGAGTGAAGTAACCGGCAGGGTAGTATCAATTCTAAGCCAAAAAGAACGACCCGATAACGTGTTCTTGGCAGTCCCTTATAGAGGCTGGTGGTTTTATATTCCGGATTCTGATCTCAATACTAAATCAACGTTCAGCTTACTTAGCATGCTAATAGCAATGCAATCTGGGCGTATTCAAAACACAGGGGTAATCAACACAATATCTCTGGACTGAAAAAAATACGGGTAGGGAGTTAAAGTATTAACAATCAAGCACTCAACCTATTCGAAAAGGCGACTGGATCGATGTGAATGTCATCCTCGCCTATTTGGTCAAAGGGATTTTCAAGGTGTAGCTGAATATTATCAAGACTTACTAGGGTTACCGTGAATAACATAGGCATCATTAGCGCCAATCCCGTGCTGTAATCATAAGCTAGAAACGCAAAGTACGGAGCATAAAGAACCGGCAAGGTTGTTATAAAGATCCGACTAAAAGTACGAAGTGTTTGGGGGGTGCGATATTGATAAATATGCTTCATGGTTTCAAACGCCTCCATCATCTCGGTGAGATGAGAGTCGCAAAGTGAAATATCTCCCTGAGACGTCGCTAACTCCCGCAGATCCTCTTTAATAAAAAAAGATAACAGTGAAAACTGTTGATACACGTGACGTTCTTTTTCGCGAAGATTCTCTGCCTCACTGATGAACAATTCCCGGATTTTTTCCACTAATCCCCCAAGAAGTTCTTTTGCTTGGTGCTGAATCTCTTTGTTGGTTTTTTCTGACGGGTAGAGCACAGCCAAATAAATAGCGTGGCCATGCGCTTTCAGAGAGCCGTATTTGGCCAAAGCAGTCTCACGTCGGGTATAGGCTGCGTTAATAGAAAACACTATTGGAAATACCACAGCAGATATCACCAGTGTTAGGGGAAAGTCTGCGGTGAAATCCATAAACCTACATATTAACGTTGCCGCGATCGCCAATGACGTAATAACTAAAGTTTTAACATTAATTATTAAGAATATGGAGGTAATTAATTTTTGCATCAGATAGTCGGCCCCCTAGGCTGTGATACTGTTACATTAAATTTGGGTCAACCGGCGCTAATCTTTTCAAATCTTCAAACCAATTTTCAACCATCACCAAAGAGACTATATCAGAGTTTAGCATCCCGTCCCCTTCCGGGACTTGCATGAATAAGAACTTCTCATCTGTGGGATGCGCGTCATAATTTCTAGCTCTATTCCCATTTCGTTGCGAAAGTTCCCCTATAATTTGAGGGAGACCAGCAGAAAATTCAATTGAGCCTTCACTTAGGTTAGCAACTTCGAACAACTGATCGGCAAATATGTAATACAGATATCTGCTATCAGAACTCCAAGTAGGCCCTGACCCGCCGTCAGTGCTTACTTGCCATTTGCCAGACTCAACCTCAGGATAAGGCTGAACATAAATCTGACTGATACCAGACTCAATGCTAACGTATGAAACCCAATCTCCATTGGGTGAAATTCTTACATTACTTATATTATTGGAGTCTAAAATTAATGATTCAGCGGAAGATTCGTCTTTAAGTTCAATAGCGTAGGTCCCTCTGTCTGGCCCTTGTCCCCTGCTGAAGATTAAGCTCGTATCGTCCGATGAAGTTGAGAATGGCGTGGCGCCATTTCTCGTGACCAGCTCGGGCGAACCCGTTCCGTTTGTTGGTATCGCCCAAATTCCATTTGCGACACCAGACGAATCAGTTGTCCTAAAAAACAAACGGCCTCCATCTCGGCTCCATAAGGCGAGTGAAGCTGATCCGCTGAATGTGCGCTTACCCAGCGTTTTTCTTTCGAAATCATATATCCAGATATCAGAATTATTTCTCCCTGGTTCGTCTATCGTTACGGCCAAAAGATTACCATCCGGAGATATTTGCGGCCAACTGAACGGCTGGGGCACGACATCAATTGGTTCTTCTAAGCCACTTTTATGAAGCCAAATTAGATTAGACTCTACGATTCGACCAGTGCCGCTGACTTGTTCGCCGGGAAGATACACAAGCCTGCCATAATCAGAAAAATCGTAATTCGAAATTCCACGAGCCGCCCAGGTTTCAATTCCAGTAACTACTGGCACCTCCTCTCCAATAATCCTTAAGGATTTATTGTCAAAAGGCACGGCCCAAATTGACCCATCTCTAATAAAAACAATATGCCCTGAGGATGCGTACCTCGCATTAAAGGCATCTTCGATTAGCAAATTCGATGTGCTTGTATTTGGATCGAGCAAATAAATATCACCGATACTTACATTTTCTGGCGGATGCACCGTATATATAATTGCCCCAGAAATACCAACTTTATGCGGAAAACTGTGCATCATGCTCGACTCATTTTGACCCTCAATTAACTCAGGTGAACGGCCTGCTGATGTCATTGAATAGAGCATTCCATCATTAAAATCTGTATAGATTATTGAGTTATCTTTGGCCCAATGGGCACCAAAAGTACTTTCAACCTCAGAGATTCTTTGCGGCGCACTGCCTTCTGAACGAACACGCTGCAAAAAACTATTTTCAACATACATAATCCACTCGCCGTCTGGTGAAAAAGATGGTCCTCCGCAGTTACAATACCCGATATCATAGGACAAGTTCACGTCTTGAACGAGGGCTGGATTTAATGAATCTAATTCTAAAAGATTCATATTTATACCGCCTGTTTCACCATAAGAATTAAATACTAGCCTACTGCCATCATCTGATAGAGCCATCTCAGTGCGCAGTCCTATTCTTCGGGATCTCGTTTCACCCAAGATTAAGGAAGAGCGAACCGGCCTACTCCTCGGGTCCAAGCTAATTTCAGCTGACAACGATGGGTTTTCGATAAAAGTAATATTCTCAATATCACTCTGATTTGTTGTGGGGAAAACATAGAGTGTTAAAACGCCTGCGATAGCAGCGCTAGGCCCGCCGACAAAAATCAGCCGTTTGAATAAATTATCTTTAAAAAAAGATGAAAGGTTTGGCTCTGTCGATTCAGCTTCTTGTGAAGTTCCCGTTTGAGCAGCCCATGCGACAACAACCGTAATGGGAAATCCGAGCAAAAGTATAAACAAAATCGACTGGGCCACCCAGTCTGGGGCATTAAATGTTGGTAAGACGTTTGCGCTAAGCTCTATTAGAGCCCAGGCCACAAGAACATAAGCCGAGCCAGCCTTTGCTACGTTACTTTTTTTAAACTTGCTAAAAATTTCGTTCATAAATTCACTGTTTTTAAAGCTTTCGACTAATTAACTTCGATAATGTCAATGACCCACCACAGAAAATCCTGTTAAGAAACATTTTATTCCATGAGCCATTCCTGAAATGACTTCTTTATATTGTCGCTCGTTAAGTCATGAATTTTAGCAATTTCGCACCTGTAAAATATTACCAAATCTTTTTTGCGCACAAAACTCATTCCGTGATTGTTAGTTAATTGACAACCTTTTAGCCAGCTTCCATCAAATGGGCCTATTTATATCAATAACCTTCTGTAGATGAGGACATTTATTGGTGGAGACAGAGCATTAAATCCACCAATTACTCTTGTGCGTTTATTAACTGCTCATCAGTCAGAGCTTCTATTTTCCATACTCTCTGGAGCGAGGCTAGCCAATTCAGAGAACCAATCCTCTACAACCACCAGGCTGGTTTGTTGCGACAACACATCTTCTACGACGCTGGTCTCATCAGATTGTGTGACAATAAGAAAGCGATCATCCTTATCGAAATGAGCCCAACCTTTTCTTGTGTTCACCAACTGCACTCCGTTGACGCTGAACATCTGCTCTGGGAGCGCGACCTCTAAATAACTAGAATCATCCGAATCATTCACGGCGTACTGAACAGCAAATTGTTGGTTCTCCCTGTTCCAATAAAAGATTTCATTTGAGGATTTACTCCAAAGAACCCCAGAACCATTCTCGGTGCTAATTTGCCATTTACCGCCGGTGATATCGGGGAACGTTCTAACATAAACCTGCGGAACTCCGCTTTCATTGCTAGTATATGCAAGCCACTTTCCATCAGGCGAGAGAATAGGTCCCAAATTAAGGTAGAGTATAGGAGCCACATCTAATTTAATTGCTGACACTTCTGCTTGTTCATCGCTGCTCATATCTAATACGAAAAGTTCATTAGGAGAGGACATGGTAAATACCAATTCCTCTTTAGAAGAAACTGCATGGGGCCATGCCAGTCGATCAGCCGCAAAAACCTGTTTGGGTTGTTCCGTTCCGTTAGCCGAAACAGACCATATCCCGCCTCCCTCGCCTACCGTTCTGTAAATTAACGATCGTGCATCAGCTGACCAGATAGAACGAGATGCGTTCCCGTCAAAAGTTCTCCTTCCAATAGTGCCGCGCTCCAGATCAAGAACCCAAATGTCAGACTGACTGCCACCACTATAAATTGTCATAGCTACCAATTGCTCATCTGGAGATACAGCTAGGTGTCCGTATTGTTGAGCAGACAGATCGAGCGGCTCAGTGACGCCATTACGATCTACAAAAGTCAAACCAAGTTTCTCTGATACCGTACCTGTAAAGCCTCCATTCAGATAGACTAAACGCCCATCATCAGAAAATGAATATATCACAGCGCCTCGTCGAGAATCTGTCTCGACATCCTGAATCACAGGAACCTCTTCTCCCGTAATCCTTAATTGGTCAATATCAAACGGAACCGCCCAAACAGCAGTATCTCGGCTAAATACTATATGTCCACTTCGCGAATATCGGGCGTTAAATGCCGCTTCGATGATGATTTCGTAGCTATTGTCTTGAAGATCCACTAAAGCAATTTGACCTGTTTCTCCGACAGACATACGATCCCCTGCAAGCGTCGCTATAGCATTCGTCGTCCCAGGTAATATTTCGGGCCAAATAAAAACTCGCCCCGGCTCATCAACTATCAAGGATCTTTCATTGCCTCCCGACGTCAACGTCTTGACGAGTGCACCGCCCGTATCGGTCGACAAAACGAACTCACCATCATAAGAAACACCAGCATTTTCATTGTTTGCATCCGCGATCAGCTGCGAAGCACCTCCTTCCAGCCTTACTCGCTTGATCTCATAATTATCTAAGTAAATAACCCAGTCGCCGTTTTTTGAAAAATAGGGTCGTCCACTCGGAGGACCATCTACGTTTGCTAAAAGTTTTGGCGGATCAATGGTATATAAATCTCTTAAATACAGCTCTGCGCCTGTTTGCGAATGGACTGTATAGGCTAATTTAGATCCATCTGGAGACAAAGCAACCTCAGTTTTAAAACCAAAGACAGGATGCTTTCCGGTTTCACCCAATTCCAATTGCGTTCTGATTCCTCGCATAATCGCACTTGAGGGCATGGATACCTGCTCTTGGGAACTGGACCTGTTCTGAAACGCTTCTTGATCAAAAATAAACGGCATCATATAGAATCCAAAAAGCCCTACAACAACGCAAGATCCAACACCGACCCAAAGTAAAGTTCTGCGAGGTGTGACATGCGCTAATTGGGGGGCTGAACCCGTCAGAGACTCGTTAGAAGCTGTTGGCAATTTCTCTGATGCCCAACCAACTATGATTGCCACAGGGAAGCCTAATATGAGAAGAAATGTGATGGTTTGTGCCACCCAAAGTGGAGTTTCAAACGTAGGCAGAACAGCCTCTATAACTTGGATTAAAACCCAAGCCACGACCGCGTAACCTAAAAAGACTTTAGTCAGCATTCTATGCCTGAACTTTTCCCATTGATCTCTCATCGAACCCCCTTTTTCTAAAGTGTGTGAAGTTGCAAACTTTATAAACTCCAGAATCTAAAATAATAACAAATCTTTTTATGACGCAAAACTAATTAAGTGATTAATAATTATAGAGAATCAAGGATTAGGTGATATTCCAACATTGAAGAAAGGTGTGACAAATTTTCAATATGAAATGGTTAAAGACATTAAAATTCAGAATTGAATTCCCAACCACACATCGAGTGAACTTCTGAAAAGCCTGTAAGTATGTGATTAGCGAGTTTTTTTGATGGTAGGCACGACCAGATTCGAACTGGTGACCTCTACCATGTCAAGGTAGCGCT
>CAJWGQ010000129.1 GCA_913041025.1 uncultured Gammaproteobacteria bacterium
GGGCAGACGACGATGTCCCACTCTTTGAAGAACTCATCCCAAGCTCTTCTAAATTTTTCTCTCCTGAAGTCGTGTCGGATCCAATCGCGATGCAGCATAACCGCTGCGCGAGCATTTACAGCTTCTAGCGATCCGTCTTCTGGGTCCAAGCTTTCAACGATCTCTTGAATTTTCTTTACCACCGCAGGTGATTTGGCGCTACTCATGACTGCGTTGGTTAAGGATAGATAGTTGTCGTGAGACTTGCGGATATCGAATTCAGGGCGCGCCGTGTCTGACACTTTAGCGCCCAATTTAGAGAGTGTATCCCCGATCGCGTGTACCCGCTCTTGTGTTTCGTGGCTGGTTGGCGCGAGATCATCCGTCGGCCAAAGAACAACTCGGAAGTCTTTGAGAGAGGTTATGTCTTTTTCAGCAAGATTTAAGCTCCACCCTACGGACTCTCGTTCAGTTGGTCCCGCCATGATGCTGAGTGCTAGAGCAAGATCCTCTGCGCTTCTTGCCAGCGGACCGCAAACCGAAACATCGGCATCAGGAACGCCTTCTATGATCTCATGTCCGGCCATTGGGACTATGCCCCAGGTCGGTTTTAGACCGTAAACACCACTGTAGTGAGCTGGAGTTCTGACAGAGCCGCCTATGTCGGATCCAGCTTCTAGAGCAGAAAAACCGGCGGCGGTTGCGGCCGCGCTGCCCCCGGAAGACCCACCAGGCGTATGATCTAAATTCCAAGGGTTGTTGGTGGTCCCGTAGATTTCGTTATAGCTTTGGAAATCGGCCAGGTCGAGCGGCACATTGGTTTTTCCCAGGAAGTGAGCCCCAGCGGATTTGAATCTGCTGACTATTAATCCGTCCTTGTCAGAAAAGTTATCTTTATGTGCAATATCGCCCCATGTTGATGGTGTGTCTTTCATTACGTAGGACTCTTTGATCGTCATAGGGACGCCGTGCATTGGCCCTCTCAGTTCACCTTTGGCTAGGTCTTCGTCTGCCTCCTTGGCTTCTTGAATGGCTTGGTCAAATCGTCTCACTGGGACCGCGTTGATTTTTTCGTCATGCTTTTCAATTTGGTCGATGTAAGCTTGTGTTAGTTCGACAGAACTTATTGCTTTTTTCTTTATTTGCTCTGCTAGTTCTGTAGCCGACTGAAAAATAATGTCGTTACTCATGTGTCCCGTTCCTTATGTAAGAGTCATTGAATTTAGTTCAGCCAGTATGACTTAGCAAGAATCTAGATCATTTGATCAGCTATTACGTGACTCATCGACGAGAATAAACACTACCGCTGATTTATCGTCCGCGTGTTGTCCTGTCGGCGCGTGAACCCTCTACGGTCGAAATACTCGAGTATTTCGATCGCGATGTTTCTGCTTACTCCTGTGAAATCTCTAAACTGAGCAACAGAAAAAGGGCCCTGTTGAGCGAGTTCGACGATGTCTTTTTCTATGAGTTGTAGTGTTTCGGGAAGATAAAAGCGATGGGTAGCTATCTCAATCAATTTTCCAAGTTTGACGAGTTCGCGCATTTGTTTTTCTAGGCCTGGCTGAGGTTTTTTAAGCTCCTTGGCGATGTCTCCGCTACTTGGAGACTGTTTGGCCTTGAGCTTGGCTTCGAGCACCTTCCAGATATTCTTGAGCTCGTTGGGTATTTCGATCTCAGAGGAAGTCGATCGATAGACGCCTCCGTTTTGCTCGACTTCGCCTGATTGCACGAGCTCGTTCAGGATTGATTGACGATATTCTTTTGGGATTGACTTCGGTAGTTCGTTTTCTCGGATCCCGTTGGGTTTATTGTTAACAGATTCGGACGCTATTTTAAGATGTGTCTGCCAATCAGATAAAGGTATTGCAAAATCTTCAAACACTCGGGCGTCATTTTCCTTTAGTACCTTAAGAATGGCGTCTTGAGTGACGAGCCAGTTTTGGCCTATCTGGCTAATTTTTGCGTTTCCAGTTCCAAGCAAATTGAGGGCAGCTTGCTCGAAAGACGCGACGGCATTAGCTTCTATTTCGGCGATTCGTTTCTGAGATCTTCTTCGGTAAACGCTCTTTTCTTGAGCTAACAAAACTTCCGCTCCGCCTAAAGTTAAATCTAGGCTCTGATCCCTCAAAACCAGCCTATCCCCTCGAAAGGAAGCGAGCGGTTTGTCCAAGACAATATCTGCTAGCCCTGAATCTCCTGGTTTGATTGAGTTACCCTTCAACAGTGCTATTCGGCCGGTTGAGTGGGCGGTAGCATGATAAATGTGGACCGGACTCCAGTGTTTTATTGCTCTGGGAAAATTGGGGAGGGCCTTCAGGTCGACTGACAAATTAGTAAGTTTCGGAAGAGGCATCGTTGAGAGCCAATCGCCTCGTTCTATTTCATCAACGCTAATCCCAGATAGGTTGATCGAACACCGATCACCGAGTTTTGCAGTTTCAACCTCACTATCTTGGGCGCGAAGTCCTCTGACCTTTACTGATTTGTTACTTGGGTAGTGGATAAGAGTGTCGTCTGTCGTTACTGAGCCAGAATGAACGGTACCTGTTATCACAGTACCTGCCCCCGATATGGCAAAGGCGCGGTCGATCGCTATACGAAATACTTTCTCCCCAGAGCTTGTTTCATTTTGGTCTAGTTGTTTCTTTAAGTGGTCCAGGAGTGGCTTAAAGGAATCGGGTTCATTGATGCTGGTTTTGAAAATTGCCGCGTTTTCAAACGATGATTTATCCACCAACTCTGCTATTTCCTGTTCACATTCGATTAGTCTGTGTTCATCGACTAGATCGGATTTAGTGAGCGCAATTGTGCCGCTCGATACGCCTATCAGTTCCAGAATGTCCAAGTGTTCCTGGCTTTGAGGCATGGGACCATCGTCAGCAGCGATCACCATTAGGCCATGCTGTTGTGCTGCGATTCCAGCGACCATGTTGTGAATGAATTTTTGATGTCCTGGAACGTCTACGAATCCTAGCGAACCATCACCGAGATAGGCAAAGCCCAGGTCTATTGTGAGACCTCGTTTTTTCTCTTCGTCAAGACGATCAGTATTTACACCGGTTAACGCCTGGACCAAAGATGTTTTGCCATGATCTACGTGTCCGGCCAAGGTGATAATCATCCAAGCTCCCCTATGACCACTCTAAGTTCTTCGAAAGGTTCTGCTCCGCGCATGTCTAGCCAAACTCTATCTTCCTTGATTCGTCCTATTATTGGAGTACTGAGCGTTCGCATTTTTGATAAAAGATCCTCTGGCTTCATGTCTTCATGCTTTATCACTAAAGCCAGACTATCCACTGTCTTGTCTGGTAGGGCGCCGCTACCGATTTGAACAGTGTTTTCTCTCGTTTCTATTGAAAACTTTTTGCTAAATGCTGTTTTGAGTTTTTCAGCGCGATTTTCAAGTTCAGTTAAAGGAGTCGTTAGTGTTTTCAGCAAGGGAAGTTTCTGATCTAGTGTTTCCGGGTCTTCATAGAGTCTTAAGACTTTGCTTAGTATGGTTAAGGTCAGCTTGTCAGCGCGTAATGCGCGTTTAAGTGGGTTTTTCTTGATTTGATCAATCAGCGTTTTTTTACCGACGATAAGGCCTGACTGCACGGCACCCAATAGTTTGTCACCGCTAAATGTCACAAGATCGACGCCTTGGCTGAGTACGGATTGAGGCGTTGGCTCGCTAGGCAGGGACCATCTCGACAGATCAATTAGTGCGCCACTTCCTAAGTCCACGCAACTGGGGATACCCTGCGAATCTGCAAGTTTTGCCAGTTCCTTTGCGTCAACCTCTTCTGAAAAACCTGAGATGTGGTAATTACTCGGATGCACTTTTAAGAGCATGGCAGACTCTTCCAAGACATTTTTAAAATCTTCTGCATGGGTTTTGTTAGTTGTTCCAACTTCAATGAGGTTACTGCCGGATTTTGTCATTAGCTCTGGGAGCCGAAAACTACCACCAATCTCAACAAGTTCACCTCGAGATACAGGGACAAATTTTCCGAGAGCAAAAGTGTTTAGAACTAACATCAGGGCAGCTGCGTTGTTGTTAACTATTGCAGCCGCTTCGCAGCCAGTCAGTCTGGATAATTGAGCTTCAACAAAAGCATCTCTTTGTCCTCGAGAGCCTGCGTCAAGGTCGTACTCGAGATTAATAGGTCGGGAAAGAAGAGGGGTGATTTCCTCAATTATTGAAGGGTCGATGAGAGCTCTACCAAGATTGCTATGAATGATAGTTCCAGTGAGATTGAATATTGTCCTGTAGGTCTGTGAATCCAGTGCTTGAAATATTGGGGATAGGTAGCCCGATGGATTGATTGACCACTCGGGAACTTTTTTCGACTCGCGGATGTCGTTCTGAATATCGCGAATAGCTTGTTTAACGGCAGCCGGCCCAAATCTGCTTAAGGCAACTTCCAGGCTCTCATCCTGGATCAGTGCGTCCACACCCGGTAGATCACGCAGTTCGTACATTAAAGTAGTCCAGTAAAATAGTGGTCTAGTTTAACTCGGGGGTGTTCTAGTGGCCAACTATCTAAGAATTATGCAGCAGTCTCCCGGTTGCTTGTTTACCCTAAAGTATCGATAGTGCTGTAGTTTGTATCTTTTAGTTTTTTGGGGAGAGAGAAATAGTGGCTGATTCGACTGGAGTATTGGGGAAAGTTGGGTTCGTGGGTCTAGGGGTTATGGGTTTCCCAATGGCGGGTCATTTGAGTGGTTCCGTAGAGACGATCAAGGTATTTAACCGAACGCGATCGGTCTCGAAGCGTTGGTTAGAGAGTTATAATGGCACTGGTATAGCCTGTGAGACCCCGAGAGAGGCGGCTACCGATGTGGATATTTTATTTATGTGTGTCGGAAATGATGAGGATGTTCGCTCAGTGGTTTACGGCGAGCAGGGAATTATTTCCGGATTGAGTAGGGAATCTTTGTTAGTTGATCACACTACCGCATCGAGTCAATTGGCGGTCGAAGTCGGCGAGGCTTGCGCGGCAAAGAATGTGGGATTTATAGACGCACCTGTATCGGGTGGACAGGCTGGAGCCGAGAACGGAGCATTGACTGTTATGGTAGGTGGTGAGGAAAAAAATTACTCCCAAGCCCTGCCTTATCTCTCCTGTTACTCCAAGAAATGTGAGCTAATGGGTTCGATTGGTTTCGGTCAACTAACTAAGATGGTCAATCAAATTTGTATCGCAGGTGTGTTACAGGGTCTAGCCGAGGGTGTTCATTTTGCTCAATCTGCGAATTTAGACGTCGAGAAAGTTGTGGAAGTGATTTCGCAGGGGGCGGCTCAATCCTGGCAAATGGAAAATCGTGCGCTTACGATGAATCAGGATAAATTTGATTTCGGATTTGCGGTTGATTGGATGCGTAAGGATCTTGGGATTGCCTTAGAAACAGGTAGGTCTCTGGGCGCGAAGTTGCCTCTTACTGCCCTTATCGATCAATTCTATGCAGATATACAGAGCCAGGGCGGAGGACGGTTTGACACGTCTAGTTTACTCAGGCGTCTGAGTAAGCCAAGCTAAGATCACGCCTCTGGCGTAAGCAAGAGAAGGGCAAGCTCGCTCGATATTTTAGGAATAATCGCGTTTCGTATACCCTTTGTACAACTGTCTTGGGCGACCAATTTTATAAGCCGTAGAGACCATTTCGTTCCAGTGAGCGATCCACCCAGGGGTTCTTCCTGTCGTGAAAATCACGGTGAACATTTCAACTGGAATGCCTATCGCTTTAAGTATGATTCCAGAATAGAAATCGACGTTCGGATAAAGGCGCTTTTCGACAAAGTATTCATCTTCGAGTGCTATCCTTTCGAGTTCTTTAGCCATGGCAAGAGTCGGGTTGTCCTCCACTCCAAGCTCGGCAAGCACCTCATGGCAGGTTTGCTGCATAACTTTAGCTCTCGGATCGTAGTTTTTGTACACTCGATGACCAAACCCCATGATTCTAAACGGATCGTCCTTATCCTTGGCTTTATTGATGTATTCCGGAATGTTATCAACGCTGCCGATTTCGTCGATCATGTTAAGAACGGCCTCATTAGCCCCTCCATGTGACGGCCCCCACAAGGCTGCAATTCCTGCTGCGATGGCCGCGTAAGGGTTAGTCCCTGTAGATCCAGCTAATCGCACAGTTGAGGTGGATGCATTTTGTTCATGATCGGCATGTAAAAGGAATATGCGATCCATAGCCTTTGCGATCGTAGGGCTGACTTTATAATCTTCTCCTTTCTTGGCGAACATCATGTGTAAGAAGTTTTCTGCGTAACTTAAATCGTTACGTGGGTAAACAAACGGCTGACCAATGTTTGTTTTGTACGCCATAGCTGCAATAGTCGGTAATTTAGCGACAAGTTTAATAGCGCTTGTTTTACGTTGGCTTGCATCAGTAATATCAAGATCTTCGTGGTAAAAAGAAGATAATGCGCCTACTACACCACATAGCATTGCCATTGGGTGAGCATCGAAGCGGAAACCTTGGAAAAAGTTAGCAATTTTCTCATCAAGCATTGTGTTATGCGTGATTTCTTTTGCAAATGCATCGTATTGCTCTTTAGTTGGTAACTCACCGTTTAATAGTAAGTAACAAAGCTCGATGTAGTTAGAGTCTTCAGCTAATTGCTCAATTGGGTAACCACGGTGAAGTAATACACCTTTACCACCATCAATGTAGGTGATTGCAGATTCACAAGAGCCAGTCGACATGAAACCTGGGTCATAAGTAAAGTGACCGTGTGAACCTAACGTACGTACGTCGATCACATCTTGGCCAGCAGTGCCTTGATAAATTGGAAGTTCGATTGGATCTAGTCCATCAATATGGACTGTGGCTTTTTTATCTGCCATCTATGTATCTCCTATTAAGATAACTATTCTGATTTTTATATTCTAAAATCTATTCTAAGCACATCTTTACATTTTAACGTGAAAGAGGGGTATAAAGTCAATTTTTATAAGTATTATGCACATATGTATAATAAATATTCGGTATAGATTGAATATTATACCATTGGCTAATTCGCAAACGTCTCAAAGTAAACAAGAATTGTAAAAGAGTCTCCGGCTATATATACTATCGGAGGTTTTTAACCAATTAGTATTTGGGTAAACTTTTTTTTACATAATATTTTTCATAAAAAGTGAACTTTATTGGTATTAATACGTTTATTTTGATAGTTCCACCAGAAACACTTGGTGGGTTTTAGAAAAACAAGTAGATGAGCCCCACTGCGGGCAAGATGGGCAAGTAACTGTGAAAAAGCAAAGACCTGTAAATCTAGATCTAACAACTATATCTATGCCGGCAACGGCTAAAGCTTCAATTTTTCACCGCGTCACCGGTGTTGCATTATTTTTTGCTTTAACGTTTGTCATTTGGGCTTGGTCAGAGTCTCTTTCTTCAGCTGAAGGTTTTGAATTCGTCAAGAGTCTGTTTAACGGATTCATTGCCAAATTTATAGCTTGGGGCACCCTTTCTGTATTGGGTTATCACCTTATTGGTGGTATCCGTCATATTATTATGGACATGGGGCATTGGGAAGAACTTGAATCAGGCAACACTAGCGCTAAAATTGCGATGGCACTTGGCGTTGTGTTTGCTGTATTGGCAGGGGTGTGGATATGGTCTTAAATCAAGCAACTCTTAAACGTGATGGCGTACAAGATTTTGTATCTTTACGCACAACGGCATTAATAATCAGCGCGTATGCAATCTTTATTATTGGCTATTTTTTAGCAATGCCAGAAGTCACATATGAAGCCTGGACAGGCCTATTCTCAAACCTAGCAATGAAAGGGGCAACGTTAATCACCCTAGTTTGCATTATGGTTCATACCCGTATCGGCCTTTGGCAGGTTCTTACCGACTATGTAAAGAACGCTAAATTGCGTGCTTTTTTAGGCTTTGTACTAAACCTAATGGCTATCGCTTACGTAGCTGTAGGTTTAATCGTTTTATGGGGTGTTTAAGTGAAATATTCTGTTCGTGAATTTGACGCCGTAGTAATTGGTGCAGGTGGTGCTGGTATGCGCGCCGCTCTTGCCATTACCGAATCTGGCAAAACGTGTGCATT
>CAJWGQ010000130.1 GCA_913041025.1 uncultured Gammaproteobacteria bacterium
CGCTTAGAGCGGCGAATTTTTCTCTATGAAAGGCCTCATCGCCAAGCAAAAGCTCCGTTACTCTGGCTCGCTTCATGTATAGCCCGATGTCGTGCTCGTCGGTGACCCCTATTCCTCCGTGCATTTGGACTCCCTCAATCCCAGAGAGGTGGAATGAACTCGATAGTCGTGCCTTGCACGCGTGCGCGATTTTATCTTTTTTAGGGTCGTCGATGTCTATAGCTCTAAGGGCTTTTAATACAATAGATTTACTAAGTTCGATCTCGCAGAACCACCTTGAAGCTCTGTGTTTGAGGCCCTGGAAACTGCCGATCTTTGCCCCAAATTGCTCCCGCACCTTCAGATATTCGAGCGTCATTTCAAAAGCCGTCTGAGCTCCTCCCAGCATCTCCGCCGAGAGCGCGACCGAGGCTTGCGCATAAAGCTTGTCCAAAGTGTCCGCGCCCTCGCCCTGATGGCCGATAAGGTCCTTTTCCGAAATCACTACATCGTGAAACTCGATGTTTGCCGAGCGGCTTCCGTCAAGGAGCAGGTTATTTTTGACAGTAACGCCCTCGGTTTTTGCGTCTACCACGACGATGCTTAGACCTTCTCTCTCTGTTTTTTCTCCTGAGGACCGGCAGACGACGATTAGATGATTTGCTGATCCGCCGTCAAGAACGAGTTGCTTCTTGCCATTAAGAGTCAGTCCCTCTGACCCTTCTGTGAGCTTCGTTGCAACTAGATTTGGGGTGTGCCTGGCGCCTTCCTGGTAAGCGAGGGATATAAAGTTTGTTCCTGCAATAAGGTCAGGCAAGAAGCGCTTTTTCTGCTCGTCTGTACCGGCGAGATCCAGGACGCCTCCCGCTAACACGATATTTGAAAACAGTGGAACGTCGACCAGGCCCCGACCAATTTCCTCGAGCACTACACCCAGTTCCGCATAGCCCAAGCCTAGCCCACCATATTCCTCAGAAAACGGGATAGCCGTCCAACCAAGATCAACAACTTTTTGCCACTTCTCTTGATCTATGCCCGGATTTTTCGGTTCGCTTCTTCTGGATCTGATGGAGGCCAAGTTAGAGTTTTCATCAACGAACGCTTTTGCGCTGTCTTTCAATAAGCTTTGCTCTTCGTTTAACAGTAAAGACATCCGAGGCCTCCTAGTCTGGTAATCCTAATACTCTTTTAGAGATGATGTTGAGCTGTATTTCAGAGGTGCCACCAAGTATTGTTGACGCCTTACCATAGAGCCATTCGCGCGTGATCTCTTTGTCCTCTTGGTTGAAGTCCTCTCCGTCCCATATGAGGCTGTCAGCGCCATTTATTCGTTGGCGTAGGTCCGCTTTGCGCTGGTTGAGCTCGGATAAATAAAGCTTGAACATTGAACCTTCTGGCCCCATCCCCTGGCCAGCCTTTGCTGCCTCCATGGTGCGCTGCAACGTTGCTTCGTAGCACATTGTATCCATTTGTGTCTGAGCGATTTCGTTTCGCATGCTTGTGTCGGCAATGACTCCCTCATGCTGCTCAACTGCGTCCCGTGCGACCTGCAAGAGCGACCGCCTTTCCTGCACGTTGCCGGCGCCTCGAGATGTTTCGGCCAGCATCGTCCTTTCGTGGAGGAGCAGCGCCTTAGCTACAGACCAACCCTTGTTTTCTTCGTGTATGCGATTGCTCACCGGGACCCGGACGTTGTCGAAGAATGTCTCGCAGAAAGGGGATGCACCACTAATTAACTCGATTGGTTTGGTTGATACTCCTTCAGTAGCCATATCAATCAACACGAAACTAATTCCGTCATGTTTTGCAGCGTTTGGATCTGTGCGAACCAAACAGAATATCCAGTCTGAAACGTCCGCGGTGGAGGTCCATACCTTTTGGCCATTAATTACGTAGTCATCACCATCGCGCACTGCCTTACATTGAAGGCTGGCTAAGTCGGACCCTGCTCCCGGTTCACTGTATCCCTGACACCATCGAATTTCTCCGCTCGCTACCTTGGGCAAGTGCTCTATCTTTTGCTCCTCGGTGGCGTACTCCATTAGGGCGGGTGCTAGCATAGAGATCCCAAAACTGTATAAAGGAGAGTAAGTCCCTATAGCACTCATTTCTTCTCTAAGAACTTTTTCCTCTTCTTTTGAAAGGCCTGCGCCGCCATACTTTTGGGGCCACGACGGGACAGTCCATCCTTTCGCGACCAGCTTATCCATCCAGTCTTTCACATCAGCGTCGGGGTACTCCTGCAGTCTCCCTCCCCAAATTATGTCGGGTAGCGCGTTATCTGGCCCTTGACAAGACGCAGGGCAATTATCTTTTAGCCATTCTCTGGCAGTAGAACGAAATTGTTCTAAGTTTGACATTGATTTCTCCACGAAAAGATCTTTACTTTGGTTAGATGCTCAAAAATTTTTAATGAGCGCAGTATATCTAATTATTTCATTTAGGTGTGTTTCTTTGAACAAGGTCCCACAAATTTCCAAAGGGGTCCTCAAAAATTGCGGTGATTCCGTATGCAGCTTTGACGGGGTCTCTTTTAACAAATAAGCCAAAATCAACAACTTTTTTGCAGCAAGCATAGACATCGGTTACCTCGACGATAAAATCTACGATGCCCTCAGTTCTTCTTAGTCTTGAAAGTTCACCCTGTATGTGGGTCTCAATAACCTGAATCTGCAAGCCAGCGCCCCCTGGGTTGCCAAGTGCTAGAAACTTTTTCCCATCTATGGCAACTCCTTCCTCGATGACAACGAATCCAAAGATGTTGCTGAGAAATTCTTTTGCAATTAATTCATTGCTAACGAGGTAAGTCGCGTGGGTGATTTTCATCCGGAATCCCAGTTCTCTATCGTTTCGTAAGTTTACTATGTTCTCATAGAAAGCCTCTGCCCATTAGCTCTAGAAGACGAATCTTCTTAGTTTCGATTGTTTATTAACGCGCCAGCAATGATTAGTGATGCGCCGATCGCTGTGCTTGTGCTAAGACTTTCCTCAAGAAAAAGCGCTCCTAGGCAAGCCGCGAAGACTACCTGTATGTAGCTATAAGCGGTCGCTTTCCCCGCGGTGGTGAGGCCGACGCCACGAGTTAGGCCTACCTGACCGATCTGAGTAAAAACGCCAATGGCGGCAAGCAGAACCCAATCCCAACCCGAGGGCATTATGAACGAGTGCCAACCAAAAATAATTGTTGCTGGGAGGCATACCATGGGGAAGTAAAGGATTATAACGGAGGGATGCTCCTCGTTACTCAACCTTCTTAATAGGGTATACGCAGCTCCGCTTCCCGCTGCGCCTAACAACGCAATTAGAACTCCTTCAGCGGGGAGGGGCTCACCGCCTAGCATCTGAGGCTGGGAGATTATTAGGAGACCTGCTAGCCCAAAGAACATGCAAACCACGGTATTTGTGTGGATCCTTTCCTTCAAAAAAAGAAAAGCAAGCAGCGCAGTAAAAATGGGATTGAGGTATTGGATTAGGGTTGCCTCAGCTAGTGGCAGCAGGGTAAGACCCTTATAAACAGCAATGAGCGCAAGGAATCCAACAATCCCTCTCATCCACAACAAAGTCTTTTGGTTTCCCCAAGGCGAGATGCCGAGTCTCTTAACATCCCAGTAGCTCAATATCAGAGAAATCAGGGCCCTCGCAGCAATGAGTTCAAGTACAGGAAATCCTCGAAGGCTAGCCAGCTTGACGCACAAAGCCATGAGTGAAAAGCCCAAAGCGCTAATTATCATGAAACCTGCTGCGTTCATAAATTCCTTTAATCAGAGGGACCGAATTAAAGTTAATCTGTCCTGTTTCTATACATGTCGAGTGGCATTAAACTACAAGAGCGTTACGTACTCAGAACTATCTCTTTGACGATCAAGCCGGGATTGCGAAAAGGACAACACAAAATGAGATTGCTTGCCTTCATGATATTCCTAACCGTTGGGTCCGTCCACGCTGATCCCGTTATTGCGCCAGTCAAGCTTGAGGTTTTCAAGAGCAAGACTTGTGGTTGCTGTGCGAAATGGATAGATCAACTTAATGAAAAAAGTTTTGATGCGGTTGGAATTAACTTAGATCAACTCGGTAGCTTTAAGTCCTCGAAGGGGATTGCACGCAAGTATCAATCTTGCCACACAGCGTTGTCCAGTGATGGATTTGTATTTGAGGGCCATATACCCGCTAGATATATTACGGAATTCTTGAACAATCCGATTAGGGGCTCGATCGGCCTAGCTGTTCCAGGAATGCCTTTTGGAAGCCCGGGCATGGAAGTTGGAGCTCGGTTTGATCAGTATGAGGTTTTAGTTCTAATGGAGGATGGGTCTTCAAAAGTCTTCGCGCGGGTTAAGGATCCGTCAGATCAATAATACTTAAAACGAAAGTTTTTGGCTCAAAAACCAATCGGGCCAGGCAATGTTTTGGGAAGAAAGAAGCCTTGGCGGCCCTTTTTGATCGGAACCGCCAAGGTGAGAACTGTTTCCGTCTTAATTAAGAGAGTAGCGGATTCTTACTCCATATGTGTCAGGAGCGCCTCCCCAAGTAGCGCTCGTCAGAGCGTTGTCCAATGCAAAGTCGTGGTAGAGCTCGTCGGTTACATTTTTTCCAAACACAGTCACCTTAAGTGAAGAATCCGGAGGCGTGTAACCCACACTTATATCGAGCAGTCCATAAGAATCTGTTCTTATTGACTCTGAATTTGTGGCGTTATTGAAGAAATCATCGGTGTATGAATATGACGCTCTCAGGTCAATTTCGCCCCCATTTTCAAGCTGCATAAAGTAAGTTGCGCCTATGTTATAAGTGAGCTCAGGGACTCGCTCAAACTTCAGGGCAGCCGCTGCGAGTGGATCAGATACAGGGTCATAGCCCGGCGTTCCATCGGCATCAAACCCTTCGAACTCGTCAAAACTCGCGTCGGTGTAGCCTAGCGACGCATTTATATTGAACTGATCAGTAACATAGAAAGCAGCTTCGACCTCAACTCCATCGATGGTGGCTTTAGCCGCGTTGATGAGTCTTTGAATTCTCCCAGATGGGCACGTGGCTAAATCAACTTCACACTCCTCAAGAGCGAGCTTTTGAATATCGTCATAATCAGACCTGAATACAGCAACGTTAAGCAAGATTCTCCCATCATTAAGTAAGGATTTAAGACCTAGTTCGTAACTGGTTACTTCTTCTGGTCCGGGCCGGCTGTTGAGGAAGGAATCGATGGGCCGCGCGCGGGCATCGAATGAGCCGCTTCTAAACCCCTGGGTGAAGCTAGCGTAGACATTCACATTCTCATTAATATATTGAGTGATTGCCACTTTTGGTGTGGTATCGTTCCAACTACCGTCTTGATTCAGGCCAGAGCTAGGGCCTGCGCAAGAAGAAAAATCTAATTGGCAAGAGCCAATCGCGTTGAACACGACGTCTTTAGATTCCTCAGTCCACCTTGCTCCGACGGTGAGTTTTGTAGAGTCTCCGATCATATAGTCAAGTTCCGCAAAAACTCCCTTACTGTCGTGGCCTAGCTCTGTGACCCCAGCTATATCCACCACACCAAAATCACGTCTTTCGCCGACGAACATCTGCTGATCAAAATAGCTGAATCCGACGACGTAGGTTAGATCCTCTGACAACGAGCCAGCATATCTAATTTCAAAGGTAGTCTGATCTTGCTCCTCGTGGTTGTCCGGAAAATGGAAAAGTGTAATCGGAGATCCGTCAAAGTCGGTGCTGGAATCATATGTTAATTCTCGGTAAGACCCAACGGCGGTAAGCACACCATTTTCGGTCCGATAATTGAGCTCAGCCACAAATGTATCTATCTCTAGATCATTGCCCCCGATTAAGTCGTGATTGATCTGATAGGGATCACTAGGCGGTGTGTAGCCAAAAAGTTGTGTTCTCCTGAGCGCTGCACTGTTCACAAAATTTCTCGTGTTCGCTGTTCCGCTCTCATCCTTCAGAAACTCGGCCATTAGAGTTATGTCCAAACTATCTGACGGAGTGAAATAAAGCATCGGGCGGATAATAGTGAGGTCGACATCTGGTTTTGTACCCGATTGACCCTCGCCGGTTTGGTCAAAACCTCTTGCGCTTGCGCCCCCTGTCTCTACCATTGTCCCGCCATTATTGTCGTCCCAGTATCCATCCCTTTGTCGCGACATAATAGCCACCTTTGCAGCAACCTTGTCCTCAACAACCGGCGCTTCCAAGCTCAGGGATACGTCTCGGCGGTCATAATTCCCCAGTGTTGCGTCAATTTTTGCATCGAAATCTCCGGAAGGTCTTTTAGTTCGGACGACCACCGCTCCCCCGGTAACATTTCTTCCTAAGAGTGTGCCCTGAGGACCTCTTAAGATCTCAATCGACTCTCGGTCGAAGGTATCCAGATTAGCTCCTACGGGGAAACCTAAATAGACTCCATCAACAATAATTCCAACTGCCGGGTCTAAGGATCTGGTCGTTCCGCTCACGCCAATACCTCTGATGAGAAAATTCGGTGTTGCTGCAAATGTAGCCGAGGGGTGCAATGTCGCGTTTGGGGCCATCCTTCCGATATCAGTGAGATCAACGGCTTGGGATGAGTTGATGAGGTCTTCATTAAACGCGGTCACGCTTGTAGGTATGTCTTGGACCGATAACCCTTGCGCGCGTTTCTGAGATGTGACGATTATCTCTTCGATGAAGTCGTCCGACCAGGTGGTATGGCTGAAAAAAAAGACTAAAGCGAAAGCTCCAACCAATGCTTTCTTTGCAGTTTTTAAAAACATTTGATTTCCCCCGTGTTGTGAATATTTTTTATTATAGTGATCCCTATTTTTTAACGCCCGAACGAGTCAGTTGCTCGAAAGTGCAATACACAGAATATAGGTAATGCCTTTCATATTAGCAAGCATAGCACTACCGAAATAATACAGAGGCAGCCAACTAAACAAATCGTAGGTCCGATTAAATTCTATTTTACCTGGTTAACTGCAGAGACTTTGCTCAGATAGGCTCCCGATAAACTATCATAGCGTTGTTGCCTCGCCCGAGTGTTTTCCATAAAGCCCTTTCGACTCTGCTGACCATCGACTAAGAGCTCTCGACCTCTATAAAAATCGGATTGGTGTAAAACCAAAGATCGTTCCAAGGGTTTTCATTTTCATTATCCTCAAGGGGTTCAAGTTCTCGAGAGTTAGTACCGCGTAATCGGACATAAAAAGATTTTTTGGGGTTCTCAATTCTATGTCTTGTTTTTAGGTAATCGCCTTGGATCGATAGCTCTTGTCTTACCCATCGCCGCAAGACCCTGGTCGATTGGTTTTCGTCTGCTTCTATACCAACTTCTTCTTCGAAAAATTCGCCAAAGATCAAGTCAACCCGCTCCAGCGTTGGGTTCTCCCCGTTGTGATTATTGGTAGGGGGATCTAATACTTTTAAATTAATAACGACTGCGCTGTTTGGCCCAACTTCCAGCGTTTCACCAATCGAAGCTTTCTTATCAAAACCAATTCTCGCATCAAACCAAACCTCGGAAATCAGGTCACCGGTGGTGACAAAAATCCTTCCATCTCTAATGGAATTGAAGATTGCTTCCGGGTTTTTTTTTGCCAACACATATGTCTTGGAATACTCCCCAGGCCAAAAGTCCGCGCCCCCGTCCGTCCAATGAATGTGGCTGTCAGAATTCGCGGTGATCCACCAACGTCTTCTCTCACCCAGCATCGAATCCCAGAACCCTCCAAGGCGCGCGGTCATTTGATCAAAGCCTCCCATTGTTGGATAGCCCCCAAGCATTCTCCCGTAAATTCCGCGTGGCCTAACAAACGCGAAATATCTGGAGTGGTTAGACGGTTGACCAAATCGAGTTCTTAACTGAGAGATTGCCTGGTGGCCAGGAGCGCCCTCCATCCCAATAGCAATATCTGGCGCGGCGTTATTCCAACTCCGAAGTTCAGCGGGGCCAGTCAATCCGTATTCTCCTAGTGCTTTTGCTGAGCGGGCAGGGTGATGCGCGATAACAACTGGTGCCGGCTCTAGCTTCTTCATTGCCTCAAGAGCCTCGATCATTCTTT
>CAJWGQ010000131.1 GCA_913041025.1 uncultured Gammaproteobacteria bacterium
CAATGGCAAAGAGAGTATTCAGATCGAAGACGACTTTGTTGTGATGAACGCGGTTAGCCGCGGCGCAAGAGCCTATGGCTGGCCGATAAGGTGCAGGCTCTTGCAAAAAAAACCTTATCGTGCGCTCCGACGTTAGAGGGAAATTTATAGTTTCCAGCAATGGCAGTTTTAATCTATGCCCACTCTCAGAGAGAGTTAGACGCGGCTGAAGGATCGTCAATATGAAAATCTAACCACCAACCCAAAAGTTTTTCCTGCACCCGGTATAATGGGCTGTGCCCAGGAAACTTTGACGGATCGTCTGAAACACCGGTGATTATGGCCGCTATTCCGTTTCCAGAATCCGGGTCGAGCAGCGCAAAACTCAAAACTCCATACGCATTCCCCAGGTGGCCCAGCATCAAACCAGGCCCGTTTTTGAAGCCCCAACTGCCCAAGTCAATACGATGAACCGAAAGCCCATAATCGCTCATCAAACCATCTCTAGGCCCGTTTGGCTTGGATTCTCCTGAGCTTCGACCATTATCACCACGACGATTGAGAGACCATTCTGAGGAGAGCATAGCATCCACCGACAAGGAGGACAGGATCTTCCTTCCTCCTAATTCGCCGCCCCTTGCTAGCATACTGAGTATCGCTACTAAATCTGAGGCACTCGCACGCAATCCGCCCTGCGGAGAAAAAAGGCTCGCGTTGCTACCAAGTTTGTACTTATCTAAAAAGATCTGAGGATCATTTAAATTTTTCATCCCATAAAAACAATCTGGGCTATCGGCATCAACTTGCGACAACCAAGGTCCCAGGGGGCTCCAAACTCCAGCAGAATCTCGTTTTCTATAACCCGCAGCCAACTGATTAGCGGCTATAGCACAAGGATTAAAACGAGCCGTTATGTTTAACGGAGTCAGCACTTTTTCCGTCATATATCGATCAAACCTCAGTCCAGATGTCTTCTCGATTAGTTCAGCTAATAGCCCAAAATTTAAATTCGCGTAATAGAAATACTGCCCTGGTTTTTCTTTAACGTTGGACGCCCAGTGTGACCCCTGGCCCCAGAGATCACTTTCCGGAGCAAAAAAATCACGGAGCCTTCCTGCTCCAGCGGGAATAAAATAACCCGTTCCGTCGCGGACAGATGAGGTGTGCGAAAGAAGCGACCGAATCGTAATTGGCAGATTTGGAAAATTTGGATTTCGCAGCCGCCACCCCAGAAATTTCGCCGCTTCTTGATCCAGATCTAGTTGGCGAGCTTCGACTAGTTGTAGCACACCGATTGCAACTAACAATTTAGAGATTGAAGCTACCCGAACCTTGTGATCCGTCCGTAACGCGCGCTCTTGCCTTGGCGTAACAAGAGCATCACCGAGAGCAAATTCTTTCCATAATGAGCCTTTCCTCATCAAGCTCACCTGCAGACCACTCAATGCAGGAGTCACAGGAGTCCCTTTTACCAATGATTCTAGGAAGTCGTTAGCACGAGGGTTAATCCAGGCGAATATTAAGCAGATTAGCAGCAAGGTTCGACTAATCTCAGTCAATTTTAATCACTCCGTCGTAGATAAAGAGTGACAAAATCTTTCGTGTTCTGTCTTGCCATACAAACTACTTTTCGAGCGGGGCAGCCTAGTGATGTGGTGTCGACCACTGAGGTCTTTCTGGTCTCTGTGCAGAACCGATATTGGTTCTTCGAAGCATCTCCTTAGCCTGCTGGCGCTCCCTTTCTATTTGCGCTTTTGTTCTACAATCCTTTTGTTTTCTGTTACTGCCAGTGATTTTTTCTCGCTTACACACTATTTCAGAGACAGAAGCGTCTGCAACCTGAGCAACCTTAGTTTCGGAGACAGAGCTTGATTCGGTTATTGCACAACCGGATAGATTCCAGATTGCTCGAAATATAATAAGGCCGCTCAGTGGAACACAACCGCCCTGAAGAGTTGATTTATGCACCGCAACATTCTGACACTGACTATCCCAGATCAATCCCAAGAGATTCAACTTCTTCATCTATCTTTACTAATTTGATAACTACAGATCGGTGAGACGTTTGTCGGAATAAAAGGCCAGCATGAGCTGATCTTTTATGGAAAGGCGAACACCCTTGCCTGCGCCGACGTGTCCCACTTCAGCATCGCCGCAGTAAGTGCCGAAGACTCGGTCCCAAAAAATAATGTCGCAACCGTAGTTAGAATCTGCCTGCCGGCGCTCCAGTGCATGATGGCAATGATGCTGCTGTGCTGTAGCAAAGAACCAGTCCCATACAGGCATAGACACCATAGGCAAGTTGGCATGGTTAAATTTACCATTCCACATCCCAAATGCCGCTGAAACGATGAAAACCTCATCGCTAGCACCCATCAGAGCCAAAGCCATTGGGGTACCGAGACCGAGCGCCAGATATTCGAGCGGATGAGTACGATTACCGCGCATGGCGCTCATCTTAGTCAGATGGTGATGCGTTGCGTGCATACGCCACCAGAACAATGACTCGTGCTGAATCCTATGCAACCAGTAGTAGAAGAAGCTGGAAGTAAAGCGGATAACCAGCATCGCTCCTATTAGCCCGAGTACAGTGGTGGGTTCGAACTCAATCTGCAGTGGAGACATATCACGCAGGGCAAGGAAGCCATCAGAAACGGGTGTTTCATAGAGGTCGGAAACGATAGGCCCCCAAAGCAGTCCCCCCGAAGCCATCCAGAAAACGTCTTCTGCCAATTCGTCTGGCTTGAGCAACCAGGACTTTTTCTTGGCCCAAAAACGTTCAGCTATCAGCAAAAGAGGCGTGGCCGAGACCGCAACAATCAGGGTCCATACTCGGTAATACTCTCCTCCCCACTCGTTGACCAACATAGCAGCGACAAGTAACACGGAGCAGGCAACCAGAAGCGGCTGGGGCAACGCCCAAAGAACTGCCTTCCTGTCCCATTTCACTTTACTGCCTTCGGTGATGATCCCTTCTTCGGTGCGCATTATTGGCTGCCCGGAGGGGCCCGTCTCAGGGGATGAGCTGTCCACCGGGTCAAGCGGGTTAACTGTATTGAGAGAGTTGATAGATTGATCAGCCATTATTAGTGCTCCAGAGCTTGTTACCCGATGGTTAGAGTGAATTGATCAATTGTGAACTGCATTTTTTGATGGTCTAACAGGCGTCTTTAGCGCCACATGTCCCAGTTGTTGACCACTCAACTTCTCCGTCCTGGATCTTTGGGGTGAGAATGTAAGTTACCCCATCGAGGTCGGACTCATCCTTCATCCAAGTCGCAATGATCCGGCTGTCGATGATCGAAAGTCCGTGAGCCTCTTCAGAAACAAGGACCTCATTAGGCAACCCTGCTTCTCCACTATCGAGAAAATCAACGCCGGCAACGTCCCCAGATAGGAGCGAAGCCTCTATCGTTTCCTTGATAGGGTCGGCCATATCGACTAATTCGCTATAGCGAAATTCAATACTCAGATCTTCATAACGGTCAAAATTTCTTACCATATAGATTATAACTAGTGCACCTATGACGCCCGCAAACGCGAATCGGGCCAGTCGTTGTCGCTGATCAGGCTGAGTGTCACCCATGCCAATTGGATGCTCGGGACTTGTCGGTTGAGGAACTGTCTACTTTCTCGCCGACACCGTCACCAAAACCCAGAGAGCCCAACTGGACAACCGCCCAGGCCATCAGGATAACGACGACCGCACCGATAAGTTTATTTTTGCCTTCGAATTCCAGGTAGCCCCAGATGGGAATACAGATAGCGATCAAAGCAAAGCCCATAACCAAAGGAGGAATTTCTCTCCCGGCGATTTTCACAGTCCGTTCGAGCTTAATCTTCTTCAACAGGAGATCAAACTTATCTATGAAGTTATGCCAAGTTTCCACGTCTGACTACGCCCCTTTTTGAGACAAAAGATAATAAAAATGCACCGAACCTATGCGCTAAAGAGCGACACGGCGCTAAAAGCCAATAAAGTCGTTCCATTGCGTCAGGTGCAGCAATAACCGTGCCGATTTCGGCTAGCGGCTCTTGATGTACACCCCTTCAGTTTTCCTATGGGACTGATCCCAGGCAGCAATGAGATCTGAATTCATTCCAAAGAAAGACGGAGTGCCGGTCTTGACAACCTCACCACTCCCGTTGTCCTTTCTTAAGACGCGGCCTTAAAGGCGGTAGCGGGTGAAATCTCCTCGCTCGCCCTGTGCGATCCAGACTGACGCAGAGAGGCTCTCGTAGACCTCGCAGGCATAAGTGCTCAATAGGAGACCCGACAGAGAGAAAACAATACTGAGGTGCGAAAATTGCATGGTGATTTGAGCCTGCATTAATACGAGTCATTACTAGCTACAAAATTGGAATTCAATTCATTGACAAAACCACAAACAGATAACCGGAAGCGGAGGCTGACAACCTCAGAGATGGTCGTCTATCCCATGATAGTAGTCACGCTCATTGGAGTTGCCTTCGGTTTCTACCACAACTCCAAAATCGAAGACGCAGTCGCCGCTGCCGTTGATCTAGGGCTGGAGCAACAGCCAATTATTGATGAGTACTTCGATAGCTTCGGCGAGATGCCGCAGTCCGAAGAGGACATCAACTTGAGCTCTTTCATTCCTGACGGAATTCTCACCGGTGTCGAATACCGGGCTGGTGAGTTGGGGGTGCCTGCTACCGACAAATTACGCACCGGAACTCTGAGAGCTCTGGTCGATATGACCGAATTTGGTACACGATTTGAAGACACTGAATCTGCCTTCCTCCTAATTGCGAGGGCCCAGAGCGACGGCACTATTCAATGGAACTGCACAGCGGACCTGGTCACAGTAGAGGCTTTGGACAAGCGCTACTTGCCAGAGACCTGCAAAGACAACGAGGATGAAGAAGAGGAAGATGGCGAGGAGTAAGAACCGGAAGAACGCAGTGGTGATAGAGATTACAAACATTCCGTGGATTGACCCAGCCACCCTAACGGCGGGCTGTTCAAGGACTCGTTCCGGAGAATGAGTTTCTACGCACTTAAAGCAATCGCTCAGTCGCCAACCGGGTTTCGCTGAGCCTAAATAGTGGTTCGCATCATCCCAGATATAAACATTGGTGCTTGCTCCAGATTGGGTGAGCATCCATATCCCGAAACTACTCTATGTATGGGAGAAGTGGCGGAGCGGACGGGATTCGAACCCGCTAGGATTCGTTATTTACGTCATAGCTCGACAACAGCGCTATGGTGATAAGGCTCCGATATGAAGACTATCCAGCGATTAGGTGGGTGGGAATCAGAGGCTGCAATGAGCCGGTATCTACACGCTACAACCCCCGAGCTAGCAACAGCTGCTAACAATCTGTCTAAGGTGCTCTTGCAATGAGCAATTTTGACAACAAGATTATTAAGTCGTTGGAAATTCTCGAAGGGCTTGCAACCCTTGGAAAAAAATAGGAAAAAGTGTCTAACCCTAAGGGTAGACACCTGAAAAATGCTCTACACCAAATAGGTAACTAGTTGATTTATATATTTTTAAATGGCGGAGAGAGAGGGATTCGAACCCTCGAAGGCTTTTACACCTTACACGCTTTCCAAGCGTGCGCGATCGACCACTCTGCCACCTCTCCGTATCTTAAAGTAACCCACACAGCCTGACCTCGGCGCCCGAATCAGCTGCTACCGTTGCTCCCTTCCGGGCCTGGCGGGGTTTACAACATATCGTCGCGAGGGGACCAATGTGGGTTACCGGAAGGAATGGTAACCGAAACGAATTATCAAGTCCTCTAAATCTGTGGAAGTAGGTATTCTGTGATCGCTGTATAGAACCAAAGGTTATTTGGCTAGGCGGTTCCGTGCTAGTTGGTTCTAGTCTGGAACGCTACACTACTTGGTTAAATAAAGGGAGAAATCAATGCCTATCAACATATTGGGTATGATTGGAGTCGCCAGGCCACAGACCGAATCGACAGTACATATCGTAGGCGGTGGGCTGGACGGAGATTATGTGAGTGATTTTGCTCGTGCCCACGAGGAATCAGGATTCGATGCGATTTTGATTGGGCATTCCTCCAGTTCTGCGGATGGTTTTTTAGTCGCACAACATGCGGCTTTTCATACTGACCAAATTAAGATTTTGTTGGCTCACAGGCCGGGTTTCAGTGCTCCAACACAAGCGGCTCGCCGCATCGCGACATTGGATAACCTTATCGGCGGCAGGTTGTGGGTTCATATCATCACAGGAGGAGTTGATGCTGATCAAAGGAGGGATGGCGATTTTCTAGGTCATGATGAACGGTATAGAAGAACCGATGAATATTTAGAAGTCATGCGCCGTGTTTGGACCAACGAAGGACCTTTCGATTTTGATGGTGAGTTTTATCAAGTGCAAAAAGCGTCGTCGGAAGTGACGAGCGCGCAATCACCCCATGTCCCTTTATGGTTTGGAGGTATATCTGACGCGGCGATCCCGGTAGGAGCGAAACACTGTGATACCTATGCTTTGTTTGGTGAGCCACTGGGCCATGTAAAAGATTTGATGAGTACGCTCAACGAAGAAGCTAACAGACACGATAGGCAGCTAAAGTTTAACCTCTCTTTTCGGCCAATCATTGCAGATACTGAAGAAGAAGCCTGGGATAAGGCAAGAGCGATACTTGAGGGGGTTAAAGCTGAATCGAGCCCTCACAAATCTGATAGAGCTCCAGAAGCGGAAACTGCAAGACGTCTGAGTAGTCTAATCGAAGGAGGCGAGGTTCAGGATGAAAGGCTGTGGGTGCCAATCGCTGCTGAAGCAAAAGGTAGCGGTAACTCAACCGCACTTGTGGGAACGCCGGATCAGGTCGCTGAAGCGATAGCAAAATACTATGACTTAGGCATAAGTGGGGTATTGATTAGAGGCTTCGATCCTTTTAACGATGCAATAGAATATGGGAAAGAGTTGATACCAGCTATACGAGAAAAAATTGCCGAACGTGATTCTCTGAGAACTGCTAGCATAGAATCTAGAGCGACGGCATAAGGATTCAATTCTTGTGGTGACGGGCTAATCGAACGATAATGCTGGCCGACTGCACCCGTGGCCAAACTGGATAAGGCACTGGTCTACGAAACCAGGGATTACAGGTTCGAATCCTGTCGGGTGCGCCATTTGATTCTCTGATCATCGATCGTCTACGATCTAATCTTATATATTTATTTTAGAAAGTGGAGGCGATTATGCGACCAGCTGTCTTGTTGCTTTTAATCAGTTTGACGATGTCTGCGTTCTCAGAAGAGCGGGTCATCTCAAAAACGCAGCTGACGGACAAGATCGAAGGGTTTTGGATGGGCCAGATGCTGGGTAACTACATCGGGTTCCCTTTTGAGAATCTTTACATAGAGGAACCGATTCCGGTCTTGGTGGATCGAGTGTATACGGCAGAGTACTCAGGGACCCCAGAGCTGAAGATCAACCGCAAGGATCACAGAGGCTATATTCCTTTTGTGACTGCCACCGTCCGGGGCGCTTTTAGCGATGACGACACTGACATTGAGTTCGTGACGCTCCACGCGGTTGAAAGATACGGCCTAGATATAACCTATCCAGAGATCACAGAGGCCTGGAAAACACACATCAACGACTTTATATGGGTGGCCAACCGCGAAGCGAGAACGCTCATGGATCAAGGTTTTGTGGCGCCCGACACCGGGAGAAAGGAGAACAACAGACACTGGTTTCAAATCGATCCGCAATTGGTGAACGAAGTCTGGAGCGCCTTCTATCCGGGCATGATCGAACGAGCCACAGAGAGAGCGCTGTGGGGCGCGCGTATCACCAATGACGATTGGGGAACCCACCCGACCATGGCTTACGGGGCAATGATCAGCGCCGCCTTTTTTGAGACAGACGTTAATGAACTAATAAAAATTGGAGCGAAATCCGTCCCCAATACAGGTCCCTTCGCGGAGGGCTTGGGCGACGTGATCCGCTGGCATA
>CAJWGQ010000132.1 GCA_913041025.1 uncultured Gammaproteobacteria bacterium
AGAAGGTAAAGGCTTGAACGAATACGTAGGAGGCTATAGCGACTGGCAAAAGCAACTGCGTAAAGAGAATGAGAATAGAAACAAGCCTGCTAACAACCCCCCTCAAAAAAAATTGTTGCAAAAAACTCAATCCAAAAAAAACACAAAGCGACTGGGGTTTAATGAGCGCCAAGAGCTCGACAATATTCCAGATCGTATCGAAGCCTTGGAAAGTGAATTGGAAGAGTTAACCGTTCAGATGGGGGCGGCAGACTTTTATTCTCAAGATGGTGACGCCATAAAGCTAGCAGGTCAGCGGCTGTCTGAATTAAATGAAGAATTAGAGACGGTCTACTTGAGATGGGAAGTTCTGTCAGAACGAGATGAGTCAACAGAGTAACTGAGTATTTCTCTTATCTGCCCATCACTATCTATCAGGAAGATCAGGAATAAGAACTAGGAATTAAGAAACCTAAGTTGCTAAAAACAATCACCGATAGGGTTTATCTCAATTTATAGTTGCTCGTTCTTAAGACAGTACTAATTCTTCTGAAAGCTCTAAATAGACTCATCTACCATCCTGAACTTTAGGTGGTCTTTCATATATAGCGAGACTATTGATCAAAACATCAACTTTATCTGAAGGGTTCACTATCTTGATCTCCACATTGTGATCGCCTTGCTCTAAAGCGTATTTCCAGAACAAATAAAACCGCCTCTTGATATAGTTGGTAGGTAACAGTGCTTCCTCTACCAGCTCGTCGTCCAGGTAAAGTTGCGCCTTGACGATCTGTTCCTCTTCCCCGGTGGCTGCCACCGCACCGATCACCGCAAAACCATTACCCTCAAACTCAAATGCATAGGTCCCGTTTACCTTCAAGGGCTTACTTTGAAAAGGATTACAATTTTGCGGACCAACATCAGTTCCAACGCAGCGCTTTTCTTTTGGTTGGTGAAAAGGGAAAGACTCTTCAAAAGGAACAACGAGCAAGTTTTGTGAGGGAATCGAAACCTCTGTTTTGCCAATAGAACCGCCGGCTCGCTCTATACTTTTCAACGCATGCCGGTAAGACATGGCGTAAGCCTTATTAAGAGAGATCGTCGTGTGTGCAAAATCAAGGTCCTCAATTTTCGATAGTCCTTGTTTCCAATAATCTGGGATCCCCTGGTAACCGTAAATTGTTCCGAGAATTCCCGCTGCTGAGGCTGGGTTGCAATCGGCGTCATCGCCAGCTCTAGTTGCTATATCTATAGTCTTTCCAAAGTCGCCGTCGCCATAGAGTAGGCCCAAAACAACCCACGCCGCATTAATTTTTGCATCGATATTAAAAGGGGCGAGAAGACCAATCGGACCTAAGTCAGTGCTTGACCATTTTTCATTTATTCCTTCCCAAGCAAATTTCCAGTCATCAGGGTTTTGCTTATGAAGGGCGATTACGTCAACGATGATTCTGTGAAAGTCGGTATTTTCCGGGATGACGGAGATCGCTCGCTCGACGATTTGCTCGATGTCGTCAGTCGTGAAAGCCAGTGAATACATTACAGCGATGAATACACCGCCGTACCAGCCGTCGCCGTAATTCATGATATGGCCGACCCGGTCGCTTACCTCAACTGCGGTCGACGGTAAACCTGGCGCCATTAGACCGATAAAGTCTGCTTCGATCTGGAAATCGATATCATCTGCTGCTGGGTTGTTTATCCAATGACCAGACTCGGGTGGCGATAGCCCATTCAACACGTTATATCTGGCGACCTGATTGGCGAACCAAAGAGCGTAACCCGCATTAGCGAAAGAACTTGCCAAGGACTCTGCCGACGCGTCCAGTCCTTCATCTTCAAATACCTGTACAAAAGACAGATCCATGTATATGTCATCATAAATATTTGGGTTTTGGGTGAACATTTCATACAGGTAGTCTTCGTGCCACGGTAGTTCGTGATCGTCTGGGACTCTAACGCTGTTGAATTTAAACTCGACCGGAAAACCGTAGGTCACTCCGATAGTCTGAGCCGCCCACGCTCCCCTTATTTTATCTTGAAGAGCTTCCTTCGATATCTCGACCGATTGTTGTGCCCATGCAACGCTGGATAGGGACAACACACCATACAAAATCGTACTCCAAAAAAGCTTTCTCTTATCCCATGAAATAGGCATTCCCTTACTCCTTTTCAACTATCGCAACATGGTCTTGAATCTAACGAACGCCGGCTTCTGTTCTCAGATTCCTTAAGCCAAATCCAACGTCATTGGTTCTGAGCAAGTGTACCAGCCTCAAACGTGGTATTTTAATAAAAACCGGTTTAGGAACTGATCGTGAAATTCAGACAGATCGTCATTATAACCTTGTTGAGTTTGGTTCTTTCGGCTTGCGGTGACAAAAATGTCAGAGAAGCCAGAGACTCAAGCGACTTGATCAATAAAAAACCCAGAATAGCGCTGATCATGAAATCGTTAGCCAACGAATTCTTTGTGACAATGGCCGCTGGTGCGCGCGCTCACAACGAACAAAATCAAGATGCTTATGAACTGTTGATCAATGGCATCAAGACTGAAAGCGATTTGGCGCAACAGGTGGCTTTGGTAGATCAAATGATCAGTGCCGATGTGGACGCGATCGTAATAGCCCCCGCCGACTCAAAAGCGCTTGTCCCGGCCCTTGCGCGAGCAGAACAAGCAGGGATAACCATTATCAACATCGACAATCGTCTTGAGCCAAGTGTCCTTGAGGATTATCAATTGAACATCCCCTTCATCGGACCCAGCAATCGAGAGGGCGCTGAGATGGTAGGGAGTTTTGTTCTTCAAGCTTTAGAACCAGGTAGCCAGATCGCGATTCTCGAAGGGATATCCTCGGCTTTCAATTCCATTGAGAGGCGGACTGGGTTTGAGCAAGCCGCCAAGAAAGCTCAAATGTCTGTGGTGACCATCCAAAGCGGGGACTGGGACCAGACCAAAGCGGCGCAAGTGACTGCGGGAATTCTCTCTCAATTTCCAGAGCTTGCTGCGATCCTTGCCGCGAACGATAACATGGCCATTGGAGCCGCCTCCGCGGTGGGAATGGCCGGTCAAAATAAGGACATCTTGATCGCAGGGTTCGACAACATTGAAGCTATTCATGAACTCATTTTAAACGGCACGGTTATTGGGACCGTGGATCAGTTCGGCGATAAGCTCGCAATCTTCGGTATCGAATATGCTATCGAAGCTCTGAGTCAAAAGAAGACCCAAGAAGATAAAGAGACACCGCTACAACTGATCACCAGAGAAATTCTCCAAAGCGGCTAGGCTCTCAGCAGTCCTATGACAAAGTCCGTCTCAATAAAAGACATCCACAAAAGCTTCGCTGCCAAAGTTTTGGACGGGGTGAGCTTTGATATAGATAGAGGGTCAATACATGGTCTAGTCGGAGAGAATGGCGCGGGCAAGACAACGCTGATAAGAATTTTGAGTGGACTACTTAAAGCTGACGCAGGAATGATCGAGCTTTCAGGTGCTAGGTTCTTTCCTCAATCTAGGAGGGAGGCGATCGACGAAGGGGTTGCGCTGGTTTCGCAAGAACTGAGCCTGATCGAGACACTTTCCATTGCAGAAAACATACTTATTAGCTCGCTTCCATCTAAGTTTTACAGAATTAATAAAAGACAAACGCTAAAACAGGCGAGATTATTCTTGGAGGCGGTGGGCTTAGGGCACCTAGATGACCGCGAAAAATTATCATCATTGACTTTGGCGGACAAACAGTTGATCGAGTTCGCCAAGGCTCTCGCGACAGAAACTAAACATCAAAGATTATTGATTTTGGATGAACCTACCTCGGCCCTCTCTCCTATAAAAATCGATCACATGCATGAGATTCTCAAGGAAAAATCGCAAAACGGGCTTGGCATTCTCTACGTCTCGCACGATCTCGAAGCGGTCATAAAGATTTGCGATCAGATAACCGTACTAAGAGATGGGAAGATAGCTCTTTCGCAAAAAAATAAATCTTTAACCGAAGATCAGTTAGTTTCCGCTATGTCGGGAAGCGACTCGCGGGTTCGAACGAAGAGACCACCGAGAAAAATTGGTGCGTCCGTTTTAAAGATAAAGGGGCTATCAAGTGATGCATTCCCAAATCCGATCTCTGTAGAGCTGAACCAAGGCGAGATTCTGGGGGTCGCGGGACTTGGTGGTTCTGGTCGTTCTGAGTTGTTGCACACCATATTTGGCCTTGAAAAAAAAATATCCGGGCAAGCTGTACTAAAAAGGAATGATCAAGATATCTCGATTGAGAACGCCGACGGCGCTGTTATGGCTGGCATGGCATTGATTCCGGAAGATCGAAAGCAGCAGGGAATATTTGCTGGACAGCCCCTGACGACAAATACGCTGATTTCAGGGCTAGCTAGATCAGGATCCCTGTTTGGCTGGATATTACCTTCCGAGGAACAAAAGAGAACGAGAGGGCTTCTGCAGAAATTAATGGTTAAGTACGAAGGAGCCTTGCAAAAAATCGACGAGCTCAGCGGTGGCAACCAGCAGAAAATGTTAGTCGCGAGATGGCTAAACGCGAAGGCCAGTGTGTGGCTCCTAGACGAGCCGACCCGCGGCGTCGATGTCGCCTCGAAATCCGCGATTCATGACAAGCTAGAAGAGCTCGCCGATAAAGGAGATTCTATGATTGTCGTCTCCAGTGACCTTGACGAGTTGATGAGGATATCCGATCGGATTTTAGTCCTGTCTAAGAAAAGGTTAGTCTCGATTTTGAGCCCTGATCGCTGGAGCAAACAGAAGATCTTGGAAGAGGCCTTCAATCTCAAATACCTGAGAGAAGGCAGTCCAATTGAGGTAAAAAACAATGGCTGAGGGTGCTGTTCAATCTAAATTCATTCTGGACATCAAAGACAGATTCGAAGAGATTTTTGTTTTTGTGGCGCTGCTTCTTTTGATAGCCATTTTCAGCATCATGGCAGACAATTTTCTCTCGACGAGCACCTTATTCTCTATCTTATCGCAGCTACCTGCGCTAACAGTCATCACCATAGGAATGACGCTGGTTCTGATCGGTGGTGGGATCGATCTGTCTGTTGGATCGGTTGCCGCCCTTAGCGGTGCGATCCTAGGATTCTGCGCGAGCTCACTCGAAATCCCTCTCCTATTTGCCGGAATTCTGGCAATAATAGGGGCATGTCTGGCTGGTCTGGTGAACGGTATCCTGGGCAGCTATCTTAAACTTCCTGTTTTCATTGTGACGCTCGGGATGCTAGAGGCCAGCAGGGGACTCGCCTATCTGGTCAGCGACTCACAAACTGTCTATATCGGGCCAAGCGTTCAGGTCTTAGCTTTACCAATTTCAGGGCTGGGCTTATCTATCTCATTCCTCATATCGATTAGCTTAGTCTTGTTGGCTCACTTGGTAATCACCAGAACCACCTTTGGTCGATACCTGATCGCGATAGGAACCAACGAACAGGCGGCCAGAATTTCTGGTATTAGACCTGAGCCGATCCTAGCAGGCGCGCTGATTGTCTCCGGGCTTTTGGCTGGTCTCGGAGGCGTGATGAACACCGCCTATCTTGGTGCTTCCGATCCCAATGCCGGTATAGGACTAGAATTATCAGCTATCGCGGCGGCTGTGATAGGCGGCACCAGCCTGATGGGGGGAAGAGGTTCTATACTTGGCGCGTTTCTCGGTGTTTTAATTATTTGCGTTCTCCAAAACGGGCTTGCGCAACTAGGTGTTTCCGAACCCTTCAAACGCCTAATGACAGGATTAGTTATTATCCTCGCAGTATTGATTGATCGGTGGCGCCGCTGATGTTGATCTGTTCAAGGCCTGGCAACCGGTTCTCTACAATTAGTGGCTTTTAACCAGAGCTGGAGGAGGGCGTTCTTAACCAAGGCATGTGATTCATGAAGTCTTCATTGGGTAATTCCATGGTAGCCAGTTTTGCATTAACCGCATCTAGAACATCATCTCCGTATAGATCGATCGCGGACATTTTCTGCCAGAACTTGTAGCCGCCGGGTGTGCTTATGTGTCCGACGAAGGCATCCATCACATATCGCAGGTTATCGTCTGTCTCTAATCCTTCCGCGTTGAGCTTGAGCAGTGTGTCTAGCTGGTTGCCCATCGCAAAAAGGATCATCGCGGCTTTGGTTTGTCGGTCTGGATCCATTTCGTCGAAGTTGTTAAGAAATTCTCGATACTCCGACGTGTTGGCTCCGATGTAAAACATCATCTCCTGCCATATATGGCGTTGTTCACGCTGTGATGCTGCCAAGGCGAGCCGGTTAGATGCCCGTGTTTGAATCCCTAGAAAGATTAGCGAGAGTAGTACGCCGACGCCGCCAAGAAATTCACCCCAAACACTCAAAGTCTCCATGCTATCGCTCCAATTACTAGAGCCAAAAGAATAAGTGTTAACGGGGCTATGAAACAATCATTAGGTCTTGTGTGCTCAGAGACAGAAAGACTCTATATTTTCATAATCTTGTGTGGTGTTGTCAGAGTCTAGAGAGGGTGAGCGCGCATCGGGATCAAACCTCAAATCTTTTTTAACCGTTACGAGTGCAAAGTTATGATTTATAACTATTGCCCTGAAAGCTCTCGTAGTTTTCTCGAGATTGGCCTAGATTTTTTGACCCAAATCAGCGGCGCATTACGCCGTTATTAAAGCAAGGCCTTTTCTGGCTCTAGAATTTTGACTTCATCCTTTGAATAAGGGTCGCTGTAGTGACCAAAGCCGTAGTCTCCTTGCGTATAACCTAGGAGGTCTTGCAGGGCAGTATCCAAATTCCTAGCAACATCTGGTGGGCAACATAAATACTGGTTTTCCTCTTGACGAAGCCAAGCTAAACAATAGGTCAAATTCACTCCGATTCTAGAAGTATCAGATTGGTTTGCGCCGCCACCATGTAGCACAGAGCCGCTATATACAAAAACTGAACCTGCGGTCATTTCAGCATAGGCGATTTGTTCTGCTTCAGCTTCTTGACTCCAATCCCACCTGTGACTGCCAGGAACGCAACAAGTTGCACCGTTTTCGTGTGTGAAGTCGGTTAGAGCCCAAATCGTGTTGAACTGCGGCTCAATAGATGGGCTCAAGCTGTTGCCCCAAGCTAGTCTATCGCGATGCAAGACCTGGGCTTCGCTCCCAGGGTTGATTTTATTCACCATCGTAAGGTTCAGGAGTATTTTCTTTGTGAACGGAGCCAAATATTTTTTCGCTGCCCCCAAGATTAAGTCGTTTGTAATAAGTGAGCGGCAAGTCGGAGATCTACTAACCAAAGCGCCCATTCTTTGAGTGTTGAAACCGGAAAAATCGTCCCTGCCTGTTGGGGCCTTCGTGATAAAAGGATCTATTTCCTCATTAATTTGAGCGATCGTCGCCTGGTCGATTACATTCTTTATAACGAGAGCTCCACTTTTCTCAAGTTGACTTTGAATCTCTCGAGCGTCTGTATCAGCCGGCAAGTAGGAAAGTTTCATTTTTGTTTTCCATCTAAAAATATTGTTTGTGTTATGGATCCAAAATCTCTTCCTTAGCTTATACGAAAATCTTGCTCCATTTACCGACTAAAACCCTAATTTCTGCTCTCCCGACATCCACCTAAGGGGTATTACCTAGATACTCAGTTGGAGTTACATAGTCACCTAGTAGATGAATCTTCCGAAATACAACAAGCGATGTTACTGTCTTTAGTCGATTAAAGATGATGACCGAACAGAAAAAATAGTGAGATTATTATGTTTGAGCTTGATGGAAAGACTGCCTTGGTTACCGGAGCGACACGTGGAATAGGTGAAGCCAGTGCTCGGGCTTTGGATGCTGCGGGTGCTCGCGTAATCCTCAGCGGCAGAACTGCCAGTGATCTTGCGCGTGTCGCGGGCGAGCTCA
>CAJWGQ010000133.1 GCA_913041025.1 uncultured Gammaproteobacteria bacterium
TTTGCTGAGTTACATTGCGGGTATCACCTATGTGAGAACTCTGTTGTGGTTGGGCTCCATCATCTGCCTCATTATGATGGCTGTTGCGCTAGTTTAAGTAAGCGATCTAAGAGCATTTGTCCTGGGGACACTCTTTTTGAAAAAGGATTATGGGTCTTTTGTGAAGTTCCCAAAGACGCCGAGGTTATAAAGGTAATCCAAGTTTTTTTTGTCTTGCAGGAATCCTGCTTGAACTTGGTTCTCTAGAGTGATTATTTCATCTACCTCATATCTTTTTGCGGTCTGGTGGACTTTCACTAGTAGGTCGAACACTGACTTAAAAACTGGGCTGCTTAAGTCTGGTAGGTCTTCTTTTTGATCAGAGTCCGCTTGTTTTTGTGAGCTTTCTAAACAAGGGGTCTCTGATCTGAAGTCGATATAGATCGAGGATGTTGTATCAAAAATTGTCCAAAATTTGTTGTTTGATTGATCTTTATAGCTTCTAAGTTCAAAGATTCCAGGAACCATAAGATATAAGGCGGTTAAAGAGGCAATCAGAGAGCTATCACCTGAACTGAAATCTACAAGGTAGCTTCTTAATTTAGAATTTATCTTTGTGATTGTTTCTTTTGTATAGGGGGAGCGTGTGTACTGGATGATTTCAGTGCTGTGGGTCAATGGTCTGAATGCTAGAGAGAAGCTCTCTAGGTCGACTACATTTTCTGGAAATTGTTTCGTCCGCATTAGTTTAAGTATATTTAATAAGACTATGAAAATTATGAATAATTTTACCCGACAAATTTACCCTAAATGTATGTGCTTTGTTAGTATGTGGGAAAATCGAATGAATAGTCATTGAGGTAAAGGTAATGAGCTTATCCGAAGAGTTAACAGATTGGGTTAAGGCTAATTGTCCCTCTAGCCTCTTTGGTGGTCGCTACTCTTACGGAGGAGGATCTCATCAACCCATTGAAGACCCAGACTTTCAGGTATGGTTCGATGCATGCCTAGAACGAGGTTTAACAGCACCTGACTGGCCAGTGGAGCTTGGCGGAGGGGGGCTAACCCACACCGAAACTCGCACGTTTTATGATGTTTTAAAGTCTTTGAGAGCTCCCAATCCACTTTCTGGAAGTGGTAAGGCGATGCTAGGCCCGCTCATACTCGAGCTTGGAACCGAAGATCAAAAGAAAAGACATATACCGCCTATTGTTCGCGGTGAGGTGCGCTGGTGTCAGGGTTACTCAGAACCTGGCGCAGGCTCTGATCTAGCAGCTTTACAAACCCGGGCTGAAGATCATGGTGATTACTATCTGATTAATGGATCGAAGATTTGGACATCGAACGCCTATATGTCGGACTGGATGTTTTGCTTGGTAAGAACCGATCCAGATGCTAAGAAGCATGAAGGGATCAGTTTTGTTTTGTTAAATATGTCCGATCCAGGTCTAACCGTGAATCAGATTGAATTAATCAATGGCGATCGAGAATTTTGTCAGGTCTTTTTTGACAATGTGAGAGCTGAAAAAACTGATTTGATCGGCGAAGAGAATGGAGGCTGGAGCATTGCCAAACGCTTGCTTCAATTCGAACGATCAGCAGTGGGAGAAGGTAACTTCATTCCCCGCTCAGACTCCTTGCCAGAGATTCTCAAAAAATATGTGATAGATGATGATGGTCAGAGAGAGCAGATTCTAGATATTGAAATGAAGCGCGCGGCCTACAAGTTGACGCAGACTAGAGCAGCTGAAGAACAACGTTCCCCAGGGGCTGCCACTTTTGCTACGTCCACCTTTAAACACTTATCGACCCAACTAGAGAGTGAGAGTTTAGACGCTACTGTTTCTATGATGGGCTCCCAAGGGTTAGGCTGGGAGGGGAATGAATTTGTAACGGATGAGATTGCTGCAACTCGAAAAATGCTCTTGAGCAAGGGCTTTCTGATTGCGGGAGGAAGTAGTGAAGTACAACTCAATGTTATCGCTAAAAGAGTTTTGGGTCTCCCAGACTAAAAACTAGTCAGCCGAGTTGTCGGCAATTCCCTGGTTTTCTTGTAATTCTTGATACAATTTACTTCGATACGTTTAAGGGACAAATATGACTCGCACTATCGCAGACCTTGATCCTGATATCCAAAAACGGTATCCGTACAAATCTAATTTTGCCAATGTGAACGGTTGGCGGATGCACTATGTGGATGAGGGGCCTAAGGATGCGAAACCAGTCCTACTTCTACATGGTAATCCTGCTTGGGGTTTTCTATGGAGAGAGACCGTAAAACCGCTATTACAGGCTGGTTATCGGGTAATCGTTCCAGATCAAATAGGCTTTGGGCTTTCTGAGCATCCCCATGCAGCAAGCGCTCATAGCCTAGATAACCATGCCGCGAATCTGGTTGCGCTGATTGATCACTTGGATTTGAAAAACATTTTTTTTGTTTGTCATGACTGGGGTGGCCCGACTGGCCTATGTGCGCTGCTCACTCGACAGAATCTTGCCTCGGCAGTCGCCGTAATGTCCACCTGGGCTTGGCGTGAGCCTTCCTCAGATTTTCATAAACAGGTCATGCCTTGGTTAACTATGCATGCACCAATTGTGGGGCCTTATATCATGGGTAGACAGGGCGCTTTCCCAGGACGAGGAATGTACCTGTCAGTAGTCGACAGAGAAAAATTCAAAACCGAAGCGATGAATGCTTATCAAAGTGTTTTGCCTGATCCAAACGATCGAAGACTGACCTGGCAATGGCCACGGTCGATACCGGTAAGCCCGGCCACGGATATTGCTGGCGATCGGTTTGAGTGGTTGGAGGAGGGCGTTAGAGCACTAAACATTCCGTCTTGCGTGATTTGGGGTCGTGAAGAGGTAGTGTTTACTGCAGATGTTTTTGCGCCTAAATGGCACGAGATTTGGCCTCACGCTGAGGGAACTCACATGGTTACAGGAAATCACTTTCTACAAGAAGATTCTGGCTACGAGATTGGCGAGCTTCTGAGCGACTTCGCTGAACGGAATCTTTCAGGAGGAGTTGGTTAATGAGTGTGAAAAAAGTAAATGAACGTCCTTCAGATTGTCGAAGTGTTCCAGTGCTCACAGACCCTGAGGTAGCTCACTATCCTGAGTTTAAGGATTTTTTGGTCGAAACTTTTGAGCTCGATAAAGACCCACTAGGAACGCCTGGTATTTTGGATGTCGATGGTCGCTGCTACGAATTAATATTTGTAGGGCGTTCCGGCCAGCCCTTTCCAGCGGCGATCGAGATTGCTGCACTTGTTGAGGGTCTAGAACCAATGGACACTGAGCAAACGGACACGGATCTTTGGAAGATTATGGAATGGTTAGTTCAAGGCGTTGGCGGTCGATGGACAATCGAGGCGTTAAGAACAACTGGAAAAATATATCGGGTTATGCCTGAAGGTATTGAATAGATAAGGAGTAGAAAGCTAGATCGTGCTAGCGACGCTGAATTTCGAAGACGTTTTTTTCTGAGACAGAATCTGCTTCATATTTCAGGAATTCTTTCACGTATTTTGCGCCTTTTACGCGAATCAACTCTTGAATGGACTGTACAACCATCACTTCAGCTACATCAGCTTCATCTAGGCTAAGTTCCTTCCCCTTTTCGTAACCAGTTTCTAATAATTCCTTGGCTAAAGCGTATTTACTCACAAGACACCCTTCATGTTTTGAGTCGCGAGTCTAAGCCTTCTTGGTTTCAGATGATAGATTTGCTTCTTGGATTCATGATCTTGCTTTAAACGATTTTTCGTGCAAACACTTAAGATCACAAATCATAAACGCTAGTTGTATCTCGAGCGGTATGCTAGGTTCCCGAAAGGGTCCACATTAGAACCCTTATGTAAAATTCGAATAAATTGGACGGAAACAAAAATGAAAATAATCAAATTATCTATGGTAGTTGGCCTTTCCTTGACCTGGTTTAGTTCTTTAAACGCAGCGGGTATCGCTGATATTTATTGGTATGAGGCTAAGCCTGGGAAAGTTCAGGAAGTCGAGGCTTTGATGAGGGAAGGCCGAGATATTGCAATCGCAAGCGGGCAAACGACGATCGTCCACAAACAAAACGTCGGAGTCGGTGGTGAATACCGGTTTTTGTGGGTAGATTTTTATGAGAGTTATTCGCAAAAAGCAAAGCAAGCGTATTCCGATGTTGGGAATGTCTATACGAAGGGTTGGGAAGCCTATATCAGGAAGCTTGAATCCTCGGATGCGCTGAAGCCAATTAGGAGTTACTCGATGACCTCGCTGGATGATATAAATCCAGGAAACTACATCGTTCAGGTTTATACATGGGATCCTAAACCCGGGCAATTTGCGGAGAGCTTGGCGGCCATGGAAGAAGCTAAAGAAATATTCGAAAGTCACGGGTATCTGATCGACATATGGCAGCATGGCCTTGGCAGTGGCAATTATCTTCAGTTTGTTATGTTGTCTAAATCAAGAGAGGGCCAGGCGAAATCGTTTGAAGCTTTACTCAATGATGAAAAATGGGCCCCAAAACAGCAGGACTGGTTTGATAAAGAAAGGTACGGAAGTCTTGTTGAGAGCTACGAAATGACGGTTTTGAACTAGCCACTAATTCCGGTAGTGCTTCAGACTGAGCGGTCTCCCATTACTGTGAGCCGCTAAGGTAGTACTGTTTAGCTTGGTTTTCACTGTCGGCGCAACCGAGCAGGCGTTGGTAAAAAAGATTGTAGGTTCTGTTTAGGGGCGTTGATCAAATTGTTTGCGTTTGTTTCGCCTGCAACGTTCCCCACAATAGAGTACAGACTCCCAGTCTCTTTGCCATTTCTTGCGCCAGGAAAAGGGGAGGCCGCAGGTTTTGCAGATTTTGGTGGACTTTAACACGTGTTTTGCTCGATGAAGCGATCAGCTAGATCGAATAGCTCGAGTTTTTTAGAGCTATCCATCTTGTTTAGCATGCTTACTTGAAATCCAAGCCGAGGATTCGACTGATAAAACGATCGATGTCTGTCTATGAAACGCCAATAGAGGCCATCTACCACATTGCACCATTCGCCCCTCTTGTAATTGCTCATTTTAAGGATGTAATTTGATCCGCACGTATAAGGCTTCGTAGACATTAACCCACCATCTGAGTATGTCGCCATTCCATACACATTGGGAATCATGACCCACTCCGTGGAGTCGATGTACATTTCCATAAACCATTTGTAGATTTGGTGTGGACTGAGCCCGGAAAGATTCATCAGATTGCAGAGGACCATTAATCGAGGGATGTGGTGGCTATACCCCGTTTTCTGAGCGCCGATTATGCAGTCATCTAACGGCAAGATGCCGGTCTCACCCGAATACCAGGAGTCAGTCATTTGTCTGTCGTGTCCCCAATAGTTTTTCTGCACCTGGGTTTCTGAATCTTCTCTGTAGATTCCTCGAATGAATTCTCGCCACCCGATAATTTGACGTATGAAACCTTCAAGCGAATTTAAAGAGATATTTTTTTCTTGGGCGCAATCAAGCGCGCGTTCAATCACGAAGTCTGGCGTCAATAGCCCGATATTTATTGAGCTACTCAAGGCACTATGAAACAGAAAATATTCGCCGTGCACCATGGCGTCCTCATAATCTCCAAAGACCTCAAATTTCTGGTTCAAGAAGTCCTCAAGGTGAGTTTTGGCTGCTTTCCGGGTTACCGGGAACCAGATATTTTCCAATGTCCCCGGATGGTCTTGGAAGTGGCGATTTATGGTTGAAGAGACAGGTTCGTGATATTTCGAACGTGGTGCGGTGGGCGCGCTCGGGGTTTTAAGACCTTTTGGGATCTTCTTTCTATTTTCTGCATCTAGCGACCACTTGCCTCCAAAGGGTTTGCCGTCAATATCTATCAAAATGTTCAGTTTTTCTCTGGCGAACCGATAAAACGATGCTAATCGGTAGGGTTTTTTGCTATTCGTTGTGCTGCGAAAATCATTCTCAGAAAACAAAAAGCCTGGAGACTGATGACTAACGAAGTCGATTTGATTGTCCTTGAGCCACTGATGAAAGCGAGCTTCGAAGGGCTTGTCTATGACCTCAAAAAAATTGAGTTGACTAGGCTGCAGTTGCTCAATGTGTGCTGTTAACCTGCTGAAGTAATCATCTTTCCGGCTATGGTCCTCGAGTTCTGTGTAATGAACCGTGATGCCCGAACGAGTGAGCTCGTCGCGGTACTCGCGCATCGCACATAAATATAAATACAATTTCAATTTATGGTGTTTTTGTTCTGAACATAGTCCGAAGTCCTCAATCAAGATGACTTGTGTACAACCAGCGCTTTTTAGATGTTTGGGGTCGAAAAGCTGGTCTCCTAGAACAACAAAGACCAGGCCGTTGTCATTAGGGGGTAGGAGGGAATTGGGCACCGCGTTAGTTCTCTAATCTTCTTCAGATCAACCGGGCGACATTTACGGCTAGTCTCGATCCTGCATCAACAACCATCCCCCAAAGCTTAGGCACCTGATTCTGGCTGTCATCCTGAAGGGTTATCGCTTCGAGCTGGTGCTCTTTCTCTTCTGCCTGTAATTGGAGCAAGATCTCCCGCAAGTCTCTAGGTGCGGTAAGGATTTGGGACTCGTAGTGCTCTACGACGAACTGTTCGACGATCTCGATTGTATAATAAGTTAAGCGCTTTGAGATGAGTCCAGCAATTGCTCCGAGGAGGTAACCGCTAACGCTCCATAACAGAAGAAGTCTCGATTTATCCTCTTTTGGTAGCCAAGAATCAAAAAGTTCCAGATGCTTTTGCTCTGTCTCTAAATGAGTGGACGCAAAGGATCGGAGCGCTGGGTCACGAGAAACCGCAAGAATCCCTTTATAAATCATAACGGCCCCGGTCTCGCCAGCATGGTCAGAACGCAAATCTCTCCTCAGATTCTTTGACAATGTAGTCACGTCTATATTTGGGATCAACATTTCCGACACGTTAATTCCTAATGTGTTTTTTGAAGGCCAGCATGTAATTCACACCCATATACCCAGTGAGTCGAAATCTTGGCCCGAAAGGATTGACGCTGATTCCCGACGTCTTGACCAATGTCATGTTACTTCGGTTTAGAGGGTTAATGATTTCTTCTGGTTTAACGAATTTGCTCCATTCATGAGTGCCTCTCGGAAGCATTCGAAAGACGTACTCAGCACCGACTATTGCAGTCACGAATGATGCAAGCGTTCGATTGATGGTCGCTACAAATAGGTGTCCTCCAGGCTTGAGTCTTTTAATGCATTCACTTAACAGCTCCTGAACATCAGGAACATGCTCGACGACTTCCATCACGAGGATTGCATCAAAAGTCTTTAGGTCTAGGTTCTCAATGAGACCCTCATGATAATCAATGTCTAACCCCATCTGCTGGGCGTGGTTTTTAGCGATTTCTATATTTCTGGTAGCAGGGTCGGTTGCAACGACTTGGTAGCCCAAGCAGGCCATGCTTTCCGAAAGAATACCCGCGCCACACCCCACATCCAAAACATCCATACGTGGTCTATTTGTTGGAGGTGGGTTCAGGGTCTCATGGATAAATGGCACCCTAAGCGAATTTAAACCATGTAATGGTGCCATGGGCCCACTGGTATCCCACCATTTTTCAGCAAGCTGATTAAATTTTTTAATTTCCTGATGTGTATCGACCATTTTTCTATCCCAGGGCTTGAAATCGGACCTATAGACCAAGTGACTCGAGGATGTCGTCAATCTCTCGATTCAGTTGGAAAAACCCTCTTGCGGTGAGAGGCCAGACGGCTTGGTCATATCGATCACGAATAAATGAGACTGAAATTTCGTGTTGCTTGAGCTGCTTTTGAATCTCAGCTAGAGCGTTTCTAGCGGGTCCCACAGGAGCATAAGTAGTAACGACATGG
>CAJWGQ010000134.1 GCA_913041025.1 uncultured Gammaproteobacteria bacterium
TTAACGATGAACATAAGCGAAGAAAAATGTTATTTAGTATGACCGCTTTCGCCAGAGCCGAAGAAAACGATGGCGATCTGCAAATGACATGGGAAATCAAGTCAGTGAATCATCGATTCTTAGAGACATACTTCAGAGTGCCGGATGCCCTTAGAGTTATCGAAACAAAAATAAGAGAGGTAACGCGTCAGAGCATAAAAAGAGGCAAGGTCGATGGATTCCTGAAAATAGAACACCAATCAGAGGCTTCAGATATCAAAGTGAATGACGAAGTGTTAGAACAGTTAGTTTTATCAATAAAGAAAGTCCAAGCCAAATTTAAAACTCGCGACGTAACCCCTATAGAAATTCTTCGGTGGCCAGGTTTACTGGAAGAGCAAGCAGATCCGGACCAAGAAATAGAAGACATGGCGATAAACCTTTACAAAGAAGCACTCGATAAATTAATCGCATACAGACAAAATGAGGGCGAACATCTCGAAAAAATAATTCGCTCCAAATTGAATGAAATTAATTTTATCGTCAATTCAATAAAATCAGACAGTAAGAACATTCAAATCGCCGCTAAAGAAAAACTTTTTCGGAGAATATCCGAATTAGAAACGTCAGTGGACCCCGAAAGACTTGAACAAGAAATCACGATGCTAATACAAAAATCCGACATAACCGAGGAGCTAGACCGATTGTCTATCCATGTAGCGGAAGGCATAAAAATCATAGAAGAGGAAGGAGGCCATGGAAGAAGACTCGATTTTCTAAGCCAAGAACTCAATCGAGAAAGCAATACTCTAGGCGCGAAAGCGAGCACTCCGCAACTAAGCCAGCAAGCCATAGACCTTAAAGTCGCAGTCGAGCAGATACGTGAGCAAGTACAGAACATCGAATGACAAAAGGTTTACTTATTCTAATCTCTGCGCCTTCGGGAGCTGGAAAAACCAGCCTAGTTAACGAAATCATCGAGTTAGACAATCAGCTGATTAAATCAGTATCACACACTACTAGAGCAAGACGCTCTGGAGAGAAAGAAAAGATAGACTATTTTTTTACGACAGAAAGAGAATTTAGCCGGATGGTCTCGGATGACGAGTTTATGGAGCATGCAAACGTTTTTGGAAACTTTTATGGAACTTCCAAAAAATACGTAGAGGAAAATCTAGATTTTGGGTTAGACGTCATCCTCGAAATAGATTGGCAAGGAGCTCAGCAAATTCAATCGGTTAAACCCGACGCAATATCAATATTTATAGTACCGCCTACCAAGCAGGAACTCGAAAAGCGACTACGGAACAGAGGAAAGGATTCAGAGGAGACTATTTCAAATCGACTGTCTCAAGCAACATCAGATATTAAGAAAGCGCGCAACTATAACTACGTTGTTGTCAACGACTCCTTTGAAATCGCGACCAACCAACTCTTAACAATCGTCCGGGCGGAAAGGCTTAAAGCAAACCACCAAATTAAAAATAACGAAACGTTAGCCTTTCTATTGTCACCCAAATAAACGATAGGTAGAATTCCGGCTCCCTCAGTTCGAAAAAAGAGATCCTTTAATGGCTAGAGTTACCGTCGAAGATTGCCTGGAAAACGTCGAAAATCGTTTTGAACTAGTAATGCTAGCAAGCAGGAGAGCTCGAGGTCTTAGAAGATTTGGAAATGACGCACTCGTACCTGAGGAAAACGATAAACCTACGGTTATTGCTCTCCGAGAAATTGCAGAGGGCCTAATCTCGCATGAAATATTGGACAATCAAGAGATTTCAGCCGAAGATGAGTTAGGCGATTTCGAAGAACTAGCTAATGAAGATGACAACAGATCAATACAAGAGAAACTTCTTCAAGAGCTAGGAGATGCGAAGTAAGACCAACGACTCCTTTTTCTTAAAGGCGCTCGCCAAAAGCGCTAAAAATCAGAAAGTAGCGGCCCCTGCAGACCTAGCAGTCCTATGCAGTAATTTATCCTATCTTACAAAATCCCAGCTTGACTTGGTAAAAGACGCACACCAATTTGCGAGTGAAGTGCACAAAGACCAAAAAAGACGTACCGGTCATCCTTACATCACACATCCTTCGGCAGTCGCTCTAATACTAACCGAAATGAAAATGGATCATGAAACAATCATGGCCGCCCTACTCCATGACGTTATTGAAGATTCGGAAATCAACAAATCAAGTCTAGCGAAGCGTTTTGGTCGTGCGGTTTCTGAGATCGTCGATGGCGTTTCGAAACTGAGTAAAATTTTCGACAGCCAAGCTCAAGCACAAGCCGAGAATTTTCAGAAAATGGCATTGGCGATGGCTAAAGATATTAGGGTTATCTTAGTGAAAATCGCTGACCGATTGCACAATATGAGAACTATCGGTGTTATGTCAGACGAACAACGAAGACGTATTGCTAGAGAGACATTAGATTTCTATGCGCCTATAGCAAATCGACTAGGAATGAATAATTTAAAAAACGAATTAGAGGAACTGGCATTTCAAGCTCTCTATCCGTTAAGAGCCGAAGCAATAACTTCCGCGGTTGATTCAAGAAGCAACAAGAAAGAACTCATGGACGAAGTAACAGGTTCTATTTTAGCCGCACTAAATCGCGAGGGTATTAACGCGGAAGTAATCAGCCGAAAAAAAAATGCGTATTCCATATACAAAAAAATGAAAGCACAAAGGAAATCGTTTTCCGAAATAATGGACGTGTTTGGAATACGGATCATCGTCGATCAAGTGGACTCCTGCTATCGGGCATTAGGTGTAGCACACAATCTCTACAAACCAGTACCTGCAAGATTTAAAGACTATATTTCTATTCCAAAAATTAATGGCTACCAATCTCTTCACACCAGCCTAATCACCTTAGAAGGCGCTCCCTTAGAAGTTCAAATCCGAACGAAACAAATGGCGGCTGTTGCAGACAACGGAATCGCAGGCCATTGGCTATATAAAACTGGCGATGCTAATGCGGACGCAAGTCAAAAAAGAGCGCACCAGTGGGTACAGGAATTATTAGAGCTTCAAAAGAGAGCGGGCAACCCTCTAGAATTCATCGAGCATTTAAAAGTAGATTTGTTCACAGATGAAGTCTACGTGTTTACACCAGATGGCGAGATTATGGAATTGCCCAGGGGTGCATGCGCCATCGATTTTGCGTACGGGGTTCATACAGATATTGGGAATAGCTGCGTTGCGTGCAGAGTTGATCGTAGTTTTGCGCCCCTATCTATGCAGTTAGAGTCTGGGCAAAGTGTTGAAATCATTTCTTCGGACGAGGCGAGACCAAACCCCGATTGGTTAACTTTTGTTGTCACCTCAAAAGCGAGGTCAGCCATTAGAATGGCGCTCAAAAACCAACAAGAAGGCGAGTCGATTGCCCTAGGAAGAAAATTACTAAATAGAGCCTTACTAAATGCAAACACCTCTATCAATAAACTAGACTTTCGTCGGCTAAGAAAGGTGTTCAATGAAATGGGCGTCAGAAAGCTTAACGAGCTTCTAGGCGCTATAGGAAATGGCGACCTAATGGCTTATGTCGCCGCCCAAAAATTGCTTGCTGCAGATAATCCGGAATACGAAGCGGTAACTGTTGAAGGAGGCGGACCTGTCGCAATCAGAGGAGGCGAGGGGCTTATAATCAACTATGCGAGGTGCTGCGGCCCGGTCCCAGGCGATCCTATAATGGGTCATATGACACCAGGGAAAGGCCTAGTTGTTCATATCGAGTCCTGTCCAAATATAAATGAATTTAGAAGAAAAGCTTCACGAGAAATTATCCCCGCTAGATGGACAGTCAAAACAGAGGGAGAGTTTCAAACTGCTCTTAGACTCAACGTATCTAGACGAAAAGGCATACTAGCTCAAATCGCTTCGGAGATTTCAGATGCCGAAGCCGGCCTCGAAGCGATAAATACAGAGGAGCGAAATGCAGAGATCAGTACAATCGACGTTGCCCTGACAGTAAAAAACAGATCTCATCTTGCAAAAGTCATGAGGCGCTTACGAAACGAAGTTGCAGTTATAAATATAAACAGGAAAGGCCAGTAACAAAAAGGAGGCTAGAGATAAAAGAAGAAATAAAAAGTAATATGGCCCCCAGAGCCATAGGGCCATATTCGCAAGCCATTAAGTCACTGGGCGAAAGAATGTTTTTCATTTCGGGACAAATACCACTCAAACCCAATAAAGACCAAATTGAATCCACGGATTTTATCGAGCAAGCAAACCAAGCATTTGAGAACCTTACCCAAATCATTGCAGCGGCTAAATGTGAGGTAGACGATGTTGTTAAACTCACAATCTACCTCTCCGACCTCAAAAATTTTGATGCTTTAAATCAAATAATGGCTAACCACTTTAACGAACCGTTTCCTGCTCGCTCAACAATCGAAGTATCAGCTTTACCTAAAGGGGCTCTAGTAGAAATAGACGCTATTTTAGTGAGATAGAAATATGGGGCTAAATCCTTACGGCAACGTAACTGTTATCTCAGGAGTTGGTCCAAAAACTCAAGCCGAGCTGCGGAACTTGGGAATCGAAACCTGCCTCGATCTCTTACTCCATCTTCCCATTCGCTACCAAGATCGTTCCAAAATCACCCCTATAACTCAGCTACTAGTTGGAGAAGAAGCCGTGATTGAAGGCACCGTAGTATCGACCTCTGTCTCCTACAGAGGAAGACGCAACCTGGAATGTGTTGTTCAAGACGAAGAAACAAAAATAACACTCAGGTTTTTTTTCTTTAACAAGCATCAACAGGCCGCCCTGAATCAAGGCGTATGGATAAGAGCTTTTGGGACCGTAAAACCCTGGGGTAAATCAATAACAATGATTCATCCCGAGTACAAATCTTTTAGAAATAAACCTAATCCACCCGATCTAAAATTGACTCCTGTCTACTCAACTACAAAAGGCATCACCCAAAACAAGCTTCGCGGACTTGCTCAGTCAATGACTGACCTTGAATGGTCAGAAGGAAGTGGCGCGCCTTATCAAAAACTAAAGCTCCTGCATTCACCACCCAATAGAATGGAAGTGAGAGAAATTGAGGAACTTAGAGAAGAGGTTGCTCTCGACGAATTAACCGCTCATTACATTCTGACAAAACAAAGATCTAATGAAAGAATGAATCAAAAGGCAAAGCCACTCCCTCGATCCATTGGCTTAGGTAAACAGCTTTTGGCACGACTTGGATTTAACCTCACCTTAGCTCAAGCGAAGGTAACCAAAGAAATCTTATTGGATTTAGAGAAACCCTATCCAATGCTCCGGCTCCTTCAAGGTGATGTTGGTTCAGGAAAAACTATAATTGCCGCCTTCGCAGCCATTCGGGCGATCGAACAAGGTAATCAAGTCGCTTTACTCGCCCCTACAGAGTTGTTGGCGGAACAACATTTCAACAACTTTCTCGAATGGCTAGATCCCTTGAATATTCGGGTCTGTGCACTGACAGGCAAGACTAGCAAAAAAGTACTTACCAAACTGCTCGGTCAAATTGAAAAGGGAGAATGGGACCTCGTCATTGGCACCCACGCCATTTTTCAAGAGAGAGTGACCTTTAGAAATTTGGTACTAACTCTCATCGACGAACAACATCGATTCGGTGTCCATCAAAGAATGTCCTTACTCAAAAAGGCCCCCGACGGCTTAAGTACGCACCAGTTAATCATGACTGCAACACCTATCCCAAGAACGCTCACCATGGCGCTCTACGGGGATATGGACGTTTCGATCATCAACGAGTTACCAAAGGGAAGAAAACCAATTCAGACACAAATAATAGACTCAGATAAAAGAGAGTTTCTATATGGAAAAGTTGACGAAGCGGTAAACAAGGGTCAGCAAGTTTATTGGGTGTGCACCCTGATTGAAGAATCTGACTCAATAAATGCGAATCCTGCAATGGAAGTCCATCGAGAACTCCTAAACTTGAAAAGAAGGCTTCGAATTGGCTTGCTCCACGGGCAGCTCAACGCCCAAGAAAAATCAGAGAGAATGTCTGCTTTCAAAAGTGGTGAATTAGATGTTTTGGTGTCGACCACCATAGTTGAAGTTGGAGTCGACGTACCGAATGCGACGCTCATGATCATCGAAAATGCTAGCAGACTTGGCCTGGCTCAGCTCCATCAGCTACGCGGTCGAATAGGCAGAGGTAATGCAGCAAGCCACTGTATTCTTTTGTCGCAAACTTCTGATAGCCTCCTTAGTCAGCAGCGCCTAGCGGCCATGAATAACAGTCAAGACGGATTTTTTCTTGCTGAACAAGACCTCAAAATAAGAGGACCAGGTGATGTGTTAGGCACTCGACAATCTGGAGAGGAAAGCTTTAGGCTAGCCGATCTAGCCAATCATTCGCATCTCATTTCAAAAGCAATTGAAAGAGGCGACAACTTGCTAGGATCAAAGACACTAGAAGCGCGGCAGGAAATCATTGGCTTACTGTCCACTTGGAATCGCAGACAGCAACAATTACTTCAAGCCTGAACACGCTCGAAAATTTGTATTACTCAGTCGTTAATTTAGCCGTGTCGTTGTAAGTTTCTTTATCCAACTGACCCTCACTAGCCGCAATGGAGGTAGCAACCATACCGTCTCCAGCAACATTAACTGTCGTTCGCATCATATCCAAAAGTCGGTCAACTCCAATAATCAAGCCTATCCCTTCTACCGGCAAACCCGCCTGAGCTAGGACCATGCTTAACATCACTATACCGACCCCAGGAACTCCCGCCGCGCCAATCGAAACCATGGTCGCAGTGAGAATAACCATCAAATACGCGTTCACCGACAGATCAATTCCATAGAATTGCGCAATAAATACGGTCGCGACTCCCTGCATAATCGCCGTACCATCCATGTTTATTGTCGTTCCCAGTGGCACGGCAAAAGACGCCACTTTATTGTCTACTCCTAGTTTTTCTTTGACCGTACGAAGAGTAACCGGCATCGTCGCCCCACTCGAGGCAGTGCTAAAAGCCACCAAAAAAGGTTCTCTCATTTTTCTTAGGTAAGTAATTGGATTAACTTTGGCAATAAAAGTGAGCAACATTGGATACACAATGAGAGCCTGCATGGACAACACCAAAACGACGGTAAAAAAGTAACTAGCCAGCTTTGTGATTTCATTCCAGCCAACAGTTAGCCCCAGTTTGAGCATCAAGCAGAAAACCCCATAAGGCGCCAACGCGATGATCATCGTAATCAATCGCATAAGGATCTCATTCAAGTCCTCAAAGAAACTAATTACCCTCTCTCCCGCTAATTTACTCTGACTTAACGCAATTCCTAACAACATCGCAAATACAATGATTTGCAACATCTCGCCCTCAGCCATCGAAGCAATCGGATTATCAGGGAAAATATTGATCAGAGTCTCTTTGATACCCGGAGGCTCCTTCCCTTGATAGTCTGGCGCCTCCAGTACGCTACCGGCGTCCATGCCAGGATCAATAATCAAGGAAATTGACAAAGCCATTGTCACAGCGATCGCCGTCGTAAAAAGATAGAGACCTATCGCTTTACCGCCTAGACGGCCAATGCTCCCAGTAGCACCTAAACTCGCGGCGCCACAAGTTAGTGAGACAAACACCAAAGGAACCACCAGCATCTTCAAGGAAACTATGAATACCTGGCCAATCCCGTCGAAAAGGCCATCCACCAGATAGATTCTAAACAAATTCTCCGGCGGAAGACTGAGCCACTGGAATACAAGCCCTGACAGCAGCCCAACAATCATTCCGGTGAGAATTTTTGCGGTTAAGCTCATATTCTATACTTACCCAATCTCAATCATTTCAAAATCATCCTTGCCAACACCACACTCCGG
>CAJWGQ010000135.1 GCA_913041025.1 uncultured Gammaproteobacteria bacterium
GAGACTCTGGATTTACGTTGTTTTACATGTCGATCAATATTGGCTCTTTTTTAGGATTTTTAATCTGCGGGTACCTTGGTGAAAAGGTAGGTTGGCATTGGGGTTTTGGTGCCGCCGGCATCGGTATGTTGTTGGGCTTGTTTCAGTTTATAAAGTATCGCCCTTTGTTGGGTGAGGCAGGTGCCAACCCAAATCCGATGCCCGAAGCCAGGCGCAAAAATTTATTGAAATACTCGATGGCAATTGGACTGGTTGCTGCCTTGATATTAGCGGCCGCGTTGCTGGGTCTAATTGAAATAGAAGCCAGAGCTTTTGCGGAGAACTTTGCATATTTTCTGACTGTCTTGTCTGGCGGTTACTTTCTTTATCTTTTTGTCTTCGCAGGCCTGACTCCGAAGGAAAAGAAGAATGTCTTGATGCTTTTTTTTCTTTTCATAGGAGCAGCTGCTTTTTGGTCCGGTTTTGACCAGTCTGGCGGCTCCCTAAATATTTTTGCTCGCGACTATACCGACCTTTCGGTTCTGGGTTTCGAAATGCCCGTCTCCTGGGTGCAATTTTTCAATCCAATTTTCGTTGTGATTTTTGCACCCTTGTTTGCTGCGACTTGGGCGCATCTGGCCAGGCGTAATCTTGACCCGTCTCTCCCTGTCAAATTTGTCATAGGCCTTTTGTTGATGGCATTAAGTTTTGTTGTGATGCTTTATGCAGTTGGTTTGGCTCTTCAACAAGAGTTGGTGAGCGTAAGATGGCTTCTGTTGACTTATCTGTTACATACTTGGGGAGAGCTCGCTCTCTCGCCAATTGGGTTGTCTGCCTTTTCCCGGTACTCGCCTAAAAAATACGTCGGCCAGATGTTTGGTTTGTGGTTTTTGGCCTCGGCAATCGGTGGTGTTTTGGCGGGACTATTGGGTGGCGAAGCGCTTGATTCGGGTCTTGAATCGATTACACCAATATTCAGTTTTATGATTCAGTACTACCTGGTGATCGCGGTTCTAATGTTGGTCGTCGCTTATTTTCTAAGAGATCGAGAGTCTAGTTAGAATTCACGATGGCTTTTATTCTGGGCGCCTCGAATTCATCGCCTGGCCTCCAAGCTGGTAGCTCTCTTTGGTTGGCAAGCAACCAACCCGAGTAAAACCCGAATTGGGCGTCTTCGACTAAGCCTTCGTAAACCCAGTTCGATTCAATTTCATCGCTAGGTTGATGGTAGAGTTCAGCGACGTATCTCGCCTGTAGCACATCGATTGAACTGAACTGCGCTCCTGTGAATTGTGACCCACCCTTGTAATTGATGCTGGGGACTCCGATTTTTGCAAGGCTGAAATGATCCGAGCGATAAAAATAGCCAGCGCTTGGATTTTGATCGCCAGTTATCGATCTGCTTTGAAAATTGGCCACGGTTTCGGCTATTTTATCAACAGAGGAACGACCATAGCCGATGAAGGATATGTCCGATGTCTTGCCGTAGACCTGTGGGCTATCAATGTTGACATTAGCAGCTATTTTCCCGGGCTCGAATGTGGGGTAACGAGCGAAGTATGCTGACCCAAGTAGTCCTTGTTCTTCGGCGCCGACAAACGCGAAGAGAACAGATCTCTTTGGTGGAGATTGAGCCATCTTGAAGGCCTTTGCGATTGCCAAAACTGAAGCCACTCCTGCGGCATTGTCCTTCGCCCCGTTATAGATTCGGTCCTTCTCGTCAGAGTCCATGTCAACACCAAGATGATCATGGTGCGCCGTATAAATGACCACTTCATCGGGCTGCTCGGAGCCAGGCAGAAGGGCCAGCACATTCGCTGTCGACTGACTCGTTTTATCGACCTCCACCTGTAAGCTAGTGGTTGTTCCTAGTAAGACAGGTTTGAAGGTTCTTTTTTTAGCTTTTTGTCTGAGTTCATCAAGATTTTGACCGGACTTCTGTAATAATTTTCTCGTGGCGTCTTCCGTCATCCAGGCCTTGATCGCTAGGGTAGGCTCACCTTCATTTGGCAATTCAAATTGCGTTCCTGTCCAGGAAGTTTGGACGACCTGCCAGGGGTATCCAGCAGAGTAGTGTGTATGAATAATGATTACTCCGGCAGCGCCGAGACGCGCAGCGATTTCGTATTTGTAGACCCAACGACCGTAAAAAAGCCTGGTCTGACCCTCAAATAAAGAAGGATCCCAGTCGGGATCGTTGTTCATCATGACCAGTACCTTGCCTGTCACATCCTGACCTTTGTAGTCATCCCAGTCGTATTCTGGGGCCTGAATACCATAGCCAACAAAGACGAGTTCTGCGTTTTCAAGCTCGGAACGCGACGCCTGCTCGCCCGAAGCTAGAATAAAATCCGAGTGTTGCTCAAAGGTGGCAGTGCCCTGTGGGGTCTCAAAAGACCAGGTTTTGGGTTGTTTTGTGTTAAGGCCGATTAAGTCGAATGGCTGCTTCCAGCTGTCTTGATTACCGCCTCCTACATATCCGAATCGTTTCAGCTGATCGATCAGATAGTTCTGTGTTTTCAGATCCCCAATGGTTCCAGGTCCTCGGCCTTCGTAGGCATCGGAGGCTATTTCGGTGACAATCTCCTCGATTTGTGAAGCGGTAATAGCGCTGGCTGCGGTCACCATGGACTCTGTGATTTGTGACGCTAATTTTTCTTGAGAACTGGCTCGAGCAATAAAGCAGATCAGTAATAAGGAAATTATTGCTGTTAAGAAGGAAAACGTTTTTAGAGTGCTAATGGCATTTTTCATTATCGTGTCACTGCTTGTTGCGGAGTTGTGGCCACTGGGTCAATATTTCAGACAGAGTAAAGGTTCCGAAGGTATTTATACACTGTATTCTCCATTAGATTTGTCATTACTGACTTGTTTATTATTCCCCCAAGTTAGGTGTTAAGCTGCTATTGGAGGGAGATTAAAATGCAAAATACAAGTTGCTTGTCGCTTGCTAGAGCAGATAACAAGGTCAGAGCTGTTGTTAGGTGATACAACACCAAAACCGAAGGATCCTGAAACGGCTTTTGGCACAGCGCAGACCCCAAATTTGGATCCTATCTCGACTCCAAGAGAACTGGACCCGCCGGGTTCAAATAAGATCGGACTGACAAAGCAAGAAATCGAGTCATTTCGAGAAAAAGGTTACTTAATCAAAAGAGATTTGGTGCAGCGAGAACTGTTTTCACCAATTCTTGATTTGTATTGGCAACAACCTCCCGTGTTGGAAGCGAAAATGACTCCCGATAATCCAGAAAGCTGGGTTGCCCCCGGCCGTTACTGGCCAGAAGAGAATCGTTGGGCTTTGGCAAGAAACTGGATGGGTGAGGCGAAATGGCCCTCGCCAGAAGATGCTCGTTTTGGAGCTGATATTGGGGAGCGTGTTGGCCGATTACCCCATAAGTTAACCAAGGATATAGCCAATGATGTCTGGCGATGGCACGGAATAGGCCATGATCCTCACTTCGTCTCGATAACATCATCACACCCCAATGTTTTGTATATGGCTGAGTTATTGATGGGTGGACCGATCAAGAAACCTAGGAGAAACCGTGGGCTGTACTCAATCTTTCCCAATAGTCCGGAGCAAGGACAACCTAAGTTAGGACCACACATGGACCAGAATATGACCGAGATGACTGTGGTCATGTATTTGGAAGACGTTGAGCCCAGGTCCGGCGGATTCACGATTTATCCAGGGTCTGCCGAATTACTTTATCCAACCTCTGAACAGGCGTTCAATTGGGTGGCTACTGATCGATCTAAAGAAGTAATGGACTCTATCAAGAGAGAAGTGACTCCTGTGGAGTTTACTGGGAAGGCCGGAGATGTGATTTTTTGCCATGGCTTAGTTGTTCATTCCGCGGGTATTCATGAGGGGCCTAATATCCGGGTTGCGGTCATTCAGGATTTTAACAAGGTTCGACAGCGAGGGCCCATGCGATGGAGCGTGGCTGGAAAAAACGGAGGCGAACGCGTGAATTGCGATATGGACGGGTTTATCCGATTCCCCGACGATTCTATTGACGATCCCTCGGACGGTGTAAGAGAAGTCACTAATCAGTGGATAATGGATTCAAATGAATACGTTGCTTCAAGAGAGCGACCCAGCAATGGTGTCTTTTCTGAATGGAATGTAGGGCAATCGCCTGTTGAAGGTAACGTGTTTGACGAGCCCCCCTGGTGGGAACGATATGCTTTGCCGATGCTGCCAAATGGAGACGTTCAAAGAGGTGGAGGGGGTACGCCAGCGGTGGCCCTTGCAGATATTGCGGAATATCTGGGTGACGGGGTTTGGTCGGTAGAGGACAAATCGTTTAATTTGAACCAGCGTGATTAATTCAGATTAAATTTATAAAGAAACGTACTTGGGGTGTTTTATGGTCTTGCGTTTGGTGAAATCGCTCGTCGGCTTGTTCCTTGTTTTGGTGGCATGTTTATTGATGTACGCGTTTGTAGCGCCTAGACCATTGGATACGACGGATCGTTCGATTTTTCTGCAGAACGGGGAATCCGTTGACTATTGTGAGTTGCCGATACTGGATGGGTCTGGAAAGTTAGCCGATGACATTCCCAAAGCTTTTACGCCCGGTTGTGGTTATACACAAACACCCATGCCGATTCTCGCTGAATGCACCGAGCCGCTTGCTAAGGGAGTGGTGGATATGAGGGGGCTCTGGCAAGGTGTCTCAGGCAGGGTTGGGCATCTCGAGCGAATTGAGCAGTGTGGTAATCGGGTGGTCGTCACCGCTTATCGCACGATTCACGATTTCCGTGTTGACGGCACGTTGAAAAATGGAGCCAGAGACGTGGGCGTAGTTTGCAATAATTTCAATACGGCTATCCATTTCGATGAAGGGGTAATGGTATTTCGATTATTTGACCTTTTTGAGGCAGTTTCTCGCCGCATGGAAGGAAACAATATGATTTTTAATTTCATAGATGGTGGGAACACCAAAACTGAAAGATTGTGTAAGTATCCCAAGCCAGCCTAAATAGTTTCGAATATAGAATAGTGGAAAACTTTTTGTGCCCTTACTTGCGACAGAGTTACGTGGCTAAAAGTTGCGTTGAGTCTTGATTGTAATCGATACCCTGAATAGAAACTCAGGTGGGATGAATGAAAATGCACCCGCAGATATGAGTGAGTTCATAAACGCTTGCTCCGAGCTTGTGGATCATTTTGGCTGCTCAGTTTGTGTTGTTCATCACACGGGAAAAGATGCTAACGGAGCGCGAGGTCATTCTTCATTTTACGCGGCATTAGATACTGAGCTTACCACTAAGCGCGTAGGACAGCATGATGTCTTACTAAAATGCACAAAGCAAAAAGATGCGCCAGAATTTGCAGATATGCAGTTTATGGCTGTCACTACTGGTAACAGTATTACGCTAGACCAGATTGAGGTTCAAAAGTTTGATAAGAAGTATGAGCTTAAAGGAGATCACCGTCTCGCTTTTGATTGCTTCAATGAGCTTTTAGAGGGGAAGCAGGCGACAATTGGTTATGTCGCCGAACAAAATATAAATTTAGATGATGGTATAGGTATTAACTTCCATCCACAAGGTGGTAGTGATGTAAATTTACTTGACGATTATGAAGAAGGCTCATGGACCGCAGGTGTGAATGACTATAGTGCTACTTATGCCAATCAACAAGGATATTATAGAAAAGTGGGTAGTTTAGTTTTTGCAACTTGTATTCTTGCTGGAAGTGGTAGTCCTGGCAGTGGTAATTTAATAGTTACTTCTTTACCATTTAGTAGTCAAAATACAACAGCATATAGATCTGTAGCTTCCTTCTTTGCTTGGACTGGTTTTGTTACAGGAGGTTTGCAAATTGTAGGTAGTATGTCAGAAAATAGTAATCAGGTTACTATTCTTGGTATTAATAATAATGGAAATGCAACAACCATCAATAGAAGTGGATTAAATTCAAGTGGTTGGGAATTTCAAATGAGTATTACATATTGTTCTGCATAGACCTTTTATGTCTATAAACAATAGAACACATTACAAAGTGTCACACATAACCCCTTTAGTCTAACTAGAGGGGTTATACTATATGCAGTTTAATAAAAAGTATGAGTAAAGAGATGACCAGCAAGGAGAAATTACTCTTCATTGCTTCATTCGTCTGGGCTATGCACTGGGGAGTTCGTCTTGCCTTTGCAGCAATCAGCACTCTTGAGTTGAGGTATTTCTAATGAAGAAAGAGTTTATTTGCGTGAATCCAAAATCTTTGGACGCAAAAGAGAGATTCTCTAATTCTATGGATCGACTCCACTCTTGTCGTGTTGATAAGAGAGAGTATGGTAAGATATATCTTTCATCTATCTCAGGTAGATATAAGTTTGCCATCAGTGCCACTTGCGATGACCATTGGGATGTGGTAAAATAAATAACAGGGCATACGGAGAGTTATGATCGAATTACTTGCTGCCAGTCTTCTTACCTGTGAAAGTGGTCAGGAAATTATTGATAACCTCAATAAATCTAAACCATTACATAGAGAGGAGTTGATTGAGGTAATTAAAGAGAACTCTGAACCACACTGTTTTAATGGAGGTGAACTGAATGAAGGATCAGAAATCAGTGGATGATCGTGAATCAAAAATTGATAAGCACAATCGTGCAGTTGACATCTTTATTGAGTCTGTCCAGAAACCAGACAGTGCATTGAGATCTTGCGCTCACAATCAAAAATGTTATAATGAGTTGATGGATGTTCGTGAACAGGTATTAAATTATGTTTATACGTTAAGAGAAAGAGATACCACTCGATCAACAAGCACATTTGATTATGAAATGGAACACGATTCGGAGGGTTGTTAATCTAAGATGACTTTTTTAATAGCAGTAATGTCATTCGCAAACTTTGTATTCTATCCTTTAGTGATAGCAACAATCATTGCATTTATTATAGAACAGATCTTCAGATCACAGGATAAAGCACCTGAAATTCTTAGATCTATGGCAGTCAGAAAGTATTTCTGGAGGCAAGCATGGTTATTCAACATCATCTGGTTTGTTGGATACTTTATATTATTAATCGTGAATAGACCAGGCACACAAGCAATGCCAGATTTAATATGGCAGGGGTAATTATGAACAATCCAATTAAAAATACAAGAAAGACTTATGATAGATTTCTTGCAAAAGTTATAACTGAAGTGTTAGTTCAGTTTAAAGATGAAAATCCTACATGGATTCCGTTAACAACATACGAGGCAATACCTGGCATATCATTATCAAGTGAAGAGAGTAGGTATTGGAATGGTGAACTAGAAGGAGAGGAGTTTGAAAAAGCGTTAAATAAATATGGTTATGAATATACTCCTACATCTTACGAAAACATTCCATCAAGGTTTTAATTATGGCACTCTCTCAACAAACATTAGATTACTTACTTGAAGCAGAAAGTAGTATTAGATCAGGTATTAAATGTGCTGCCGTGAATGAAAATCCTTTAGTGGTAACTCAAATATCTAAACTATTGATGGATATAGATCATATTAAATCGTTTGAGGATTTGAGAGACTTGTTAGACTCTCCAGCAAAAAAACGTGACGAATGATTGCGACAGTCTAAAGACATTGTTAAATTTATACATAAATCATATAACTATGTTATAATATCAACACACACCACCATAGAACTATGATT
>CAJWGQ010000136.1 GCA_913041025.1 uncultured Gammaproteobacteria bacterium
TCAAGCGCCTCAGATCTTACCGATATTGAGAAAAAAGCCCTTGAAGGATGGCAGTATTATCAAGACTGGGATTCTGGCTATTCCAAACAACAAAGCACCCGACCGCAAAGCATCGGTTATGGGTTGGTTGATTCACCTGTTGGACTGGCCGCTTGGATTATTGAAAAGTATTGGGCCTGGACCGACAGCAATGGCGATCCCGAAAATGTTCTAACTAAAGATGAAATGCTAGACAACATCATGGTCTACTGGCTCAACGCTGCAGGCGCGTCATCGGCAAGGATCTATTGGGAAAGTTTTGGAGGCGGTCTCGGAGCAGATCCTATTGCTACCCCCATGGGAGGCACCGATTTCCCTCGCGAAATATTCAGGACCAGTGAACGTTTTGCGAAAAATTTCTATACCGGATTATTTTACTGGTCTGTCAGAGAAAGCGGCGGTCACTTCGCCGCATTCGAACAGCCGAACGTCTACATTGAGGAAATCCAAGCTTGTTTTAGACAGATTCGATAGATGACCAAAAAGCTCTGGTCCCCAACAAAGCAAACTGTCAAAAATAGTCTGCTCAGTCAGTTCACTAATGCGATTAACAGTGAGGGCATCGGCCAATTTCGGGACTATAACGCTCTTCATCAATGGAGCATAGAAAATCCCGCTGACTTTTGGTCTGCTTATTGGGACTTTGCAGAACTACAAGCGAGTCGCAAAGGCGCAATTGCTGTTGAAGATCTTGATCAATTTCCTGGGGCCCGCTGGTTCCCCGAAGCAAAGCTCAATTACGCGGAAAATTTACTAACCATCCGATCAAGTAAAACAGCGCTTGTATCCATACTTGAAAATGGAGAACGCAAGTCCATTTCTTACGAGCAGCTCTACTCAGAAACCAGCAATGTCCAATCCCTTCTGAAAAGCCATGTTTCAAAGGGCGACCGAGTAGCCGGTTGGTTGCCAAATACCATCGAAACTGCGGTTGCCATGTTGGCGACGTCATCGCTTGGCGGTGTCTGGTCCTCTTGCTCTCCTGATTTTGGTATCGAGGGAGCGCTAGACCGATTTGGTCAAATTGAACCGAAAGTTCTGTTCGCATGTGACGGCTATTTTTATGCGGGCAAAAGAATCAACATTAGAGAAAAAGTTAGATCAGTCGCTAAACAAGTCAGATCAATAGAACTCATCGTCTGGGTCTCGGTGTTAGAGGATCCTCAAGCAGCTCGGCCCAAAGAAACTAACTGGGGCGACTGGCCAAGCGACTCAAGTCCAACTATCAACTTTGAACAGTTAGCCTTTGATCACCCCCTCTACATCATGTATTCCTCGGGAACGACTGGAAAACCAAAATGCATAGTTCATGGACAGGGCGGCACACTGATACAGCACAAAAAAGAACATCAACTGCATCTTGACTTAAAAGCGGACGATAACCTTTTTTTCTTCACAACCTGTGGTTGGATGATGTGGAACTGGCTAGTAACGGCTCTTGCGACTGGGTGCACGATAACTCTCTATGATGGCTCCCCGTTTCACCCGCAACCCCACGTCCTATTCGATCTGATCGATCAAGAGTCGATCACGGTTTTCGGAATTAGTGCAAAGTTTCTAAGCAACGCACAAAAAGAAATGGTCAACCCAGCAAAAACACACCGACTCAGCTCGTTGCGATGTCTTATTAGCACCGGTTCGCCTTTAACGGAAGAAGGATTTCAGTACGTCTACGAGAAAATCAAAAAAGATGTTCATCTGGTCTCTATGACGGGGGGAACAGACCTGATCTCCTGTTTTATACTGGGTAACCCAAACCTCCCGGTCTACTCAGGAGAGTTACAAAGTGCGGGCTTAGGTATGGCTGTAGACATCTGGGATGACCACGGAAATTCGGTAAAACAAGAGAAAGGAGAACTCGTGTGTACTGTCCCGTTTCCTTCATGTCCCATTGGATTTTGGAATGACCCAGGCAATAACTCTTTTTTAGACGCTTATTTCAGGCGCTTCCCAAACACCTGGGTGCATGGCGACTTCGCGGAGATAACGACGAATGGCGGGTACATAATTCATGGGAGGAGCGACGCGGTGCTCAACCCAGGAGGCGTAAGAATTGGAACAGCCGAAATCTACCGCCAGGTAGAAGTATTCGATGAAGTGGTCGATTCAGTCTGTGTCGGCCAGTCATGGGAAGGTGATGTGAGGGTTATTTTGTTCGTGATTCTACGTGAGAGTCGTCAACTTTCTGATGATCTGTCTGACCAAATTAAATTAAGAATCAGAAACCATGCTTCTCCAAGACACGTGCCCGCAAAGATCATCGCCGTAGCCGACATCCCGAGAACTATGAGCGGTAAAATTGCGGAGTTAGCTGTTCGCGACAAAATTCACGGCAAGGAAATAAAAAACACCTCTGCTCTAGCAAATCCTGAGTCCCTCTCACTATTCGAGAATTTGGTTGATTTGGCAGGCTAATCTGGGAACGAAAAGGGCTCTGGGTCTATAAAACGATCTAACACGTTGTTCGTTATTCGAGCGATATTATTATCATAATCATTGTGAGCCAGAGATCCTGCATAGGAAATTGAACCGGTACTGAACACGGCTCCACCAAAAGCAGTCTCAAAAAAGGTCATATCCGCCCTCACTCGAGAGTCCTTCTCTGGAGCCGGCAACGAAAATAACTCCTCTTTTACCCGCAACATCCCAGGCCTGTGGTTTTCAGAACTCGCTAAAATAATAGCGTGAGCAGGCGAACCAATTGAGTCATCCCAGCGATCTATTTCCTCGCCAGCTGCTCCCCCACCCTGGTTCCCAAAATTTCCCCATATATCTTCTGCCGTATCGAGGCCTTCTACGATAAAACTTACACGTGGGTCTAGCGCGCCGGGTTTAACCCGATAGTAAGTGCCACCATCGAAACCTTGGGCAGCAAAACCTACGCCCACCAACTGATTAGGGGGACGACCCAAACGCCTCCATAGACCTCCGTATTCTCCGGTAAACTGATGGTAGTACTCTCCTTCTGCCGCGATCCAGGCGCGGACACCATCTTCCGATCTCCTTACCTCAATAATTCCAGAATCTTCCGGGTGATAGGCGATGCGCCAATAAAACCCGTTACCTCCCATGTACATTAATCGGCCACCATGCTCTAGCCAGTCGGTAAACGAATCAAGCATATCTGTCGACCAGTACTCGGGATGAGTGCCTGTGATCACCACTCGATAATCCTTCAGCGCCTCATACCCTTCATTGTGTAAATCCTCATCGGTCAGGACATCAAAACCCTCCTCTCGAGTTTCCAGCCAAGCCGTTATGTGGGTATCGGCGTTAAACGCCCAGGTTCCATTTTTAGGTTTCATGTTGAGAATAGGTCGGTGTCGAGACGAAAAGTGCACTCCAGAGCCATCGTCGTGATGCTCATAAAGTGAGTATCCTACCTCACGGTGATCGAGCAAGTAGGCGTCATTGCTATTTCTTACAATCGATTTAGAAATCGAAGACATACCTCCTCCCTCTCCCAAATTCATGCGATGATTTGCATAAGCTAAATAACTCGCAGAGGGCACCAGATAAAGAACATCGGCCTTCGGTGTCTTTAACCCGGGCCGAACAAAAAACATGACGTAGTCTTCGCTGTCGCCTTGATTGATTTTCAGGGCATACTGTCCGCTCGGTAACTCAGCCGGGACTTTCCAAACAAAGGTGTCATCCCAATCGGCATTGGTGATGTCGTCCTGATGAAAATGAACTGCGCTATAGTGGCTAGGATTATCTTTCCAACGTTGTGTACTGCCGTCCCAAGAAATTCCTTTGACCGCTCGAGTCGGGGTTTGCTTTAAATATCCGTTATGGCTGTTGCCTGAGTTATCAAATACTCGATCGCTCGAAATGTCTCTCGAAAAATCCCAGCTGCTGAGAATTTTATTAGTCTCGCGAACCACAACCCCATCAATTTTTCCATTGAAATGATCAATCCCAGGCCGTTCACAAGCGAGATACCATTGCCCCGCTTCGGCAACTAGTTCAGCTGGCAGCTCGCAGTTAGATCTCTTTTCAATCTCTCCAGGGCCTTTCGGAATACACGTCACCTCAATCTCTCTAAGAGCCGAAGATATTTTAACCTGATGCCACCGATTCACTTTTGGAGTTGCAAATAAACGCGTTTCAAAACCCGAATGGTCGAGCGTGTATCCATCCTCCGAGAAAGAGAATCGCACGCCACCAAACTGAAACAGCGTTTGCGTTGACTCACTAACTAATGTGGGAAAAAACGCGAATTCGACATCCAAAGCCCTGGCTGCAGGCATAGTAAAAATCGCATACGAACCAGGAACGACCTGTTGATGTTCAAGTTCAATACTATCTGGCAACGCGACCGATGCTTTTTCTTCGATTAGCCCGGTACCATGGGGTCGATCATCACCACTGATTAAACGAACCATGGCTAACTTTGCCGGACCAGGAGTCTCGCTACTAAGCTTGAATCGGATCTCATTACCCGCGACAACGGAGATAGGATCACAGTACCCCACTACATCTTTCGTAAATCCAGACGAAGTCTCAGTAGTCGTCACAGCTCTATCCTGCCGCTGCTTGGAGTGCTTCGCCCTCCAAAGTCACGCGATGCATCAGCCGTTTTTTTCCGTGATAGTCGTTAATGGCAAAGTGCCAGGTCGCTCTGTTATCCCAAAATGCCATGGAGCCATCCTTCCATCGGTGCCGATAGGTGTACTCCGGCCGTGTGATGTGAGCATATAAAAACCTCAGCAAAGGCTCAGACTCTTCCACCGTCCAGCCTTCAAATTGAAGCGTAAATCCAGGATTTACATAGAGAGACTTTTTGCCTGACAACGGATGTTCAATTACTACCGGATGAATGGCATCCTGTGTCGCTGCCTGCTGATTGCCTAACCGACTTCCCATCTCAGCGGGCATCTCAGGTCTCTTGCCAAAAACATGTCTGGAAGAGTGAACCGCACTTAGTCGTTCCAACGTTTCCTTCATGGCATCTGAGAGCCCCTCATAAGCAAGGACGGTGCTCGCAAATAGGGTATCACCACCGACACTGGGTAGCTCTTTGGCTAGCAGCATCGACCCCAGAGCCGGAATATCGTCGTAACTATGATCGGTATGCCAGCCGCCACCAATATTAATCCGCTGATCTGGCTCTTTCCGGACTTCAGCAATCTTAGGGAAGTCGGGAACCGGGGTAAAAAACCGATTGACATTAATCGTTCCCCATCGTTCTGCAAACTCAATATGCTGCGAGGGATTGAGAGTCTGATCATGAAAAAAAAGTACTCCCGCCTCTGCGAACACGTCTTTAAGAGAGGAAATATCCTCGCCAGTCGCTTGGCCGAGATCGATCCCCATCACATTTCCGCCAAACCCCGAAGCCGGCAACACACTAAAAGAGCTACTAGTCATTGAAACACCTAACCCGTCATTCTTTTTCGCAGTTATTGGATCACAAAGCCCGATGACTTAACACCGCTGAAATCAGAGCTCTTATCTCCTGGGAGCTGGCACAAGAAATATAAGAACTCCAGACAACACGTTCAAGGCAGCCACGACTAGTAAAGCCTCATCATAACGTCCAAACACATCATGATAGTAGCCAACCAAAGCTGGAGCTGGAGCTCCAAGCAATAAGGAAAATGGCATTGCCGCTCCTCTAATAGAACCCAAAAATCGGCGGCCAAAGAAGGAAGCCCAGATGACTTCCTGCAGAGGAATCATGCCCCCCCATCCAAAACCAAGAACAACAAAAGCCAATAAAACCCACTCGAACTGTTGATAGGATACTGCCAACACAATCAGGAAGAGCGCCAGCCCAGTTACTGCCGCTGAGACCGCTGCCAGAGGTTTAGCGGGACTGCGATCAATAAAATATCCCCACACAGGTTTAGAGAGCATTGCTGGAACAGATACCGTAAAAACAACCCATCCTGCATCAGATGGCGTAAATCCACTGTCAACTATGTAAGGAACGGTATGCAGCAGCATCACGCCGATATTGATAGTGAAAAAGCCAAACGCAATGACCAAAGCATAAAACGACAGTGTCCTTAAAGCCTGTGAACGACTTAAACTGTTTTCGTATTCTTCGAAAGCCCTTGCCCCATCGCCCTGTCGAACTTGTTCTTCAGTTAAACCGTCTGGATAGAGACCATAATCTTCTGGCATTCTTTTCATAACCAACGCCACAGGATAAATAAAGATCGCTGTCCCTACAGCTAACCAAATCCAAGCTAATCGCCATCCAAACTCTTCAATTAGCCAAATGACAACTGGTGTCATGGCAATCCCGCCAAACGACACCCCCATCGCAGCGATCGCAACCACCATACCTCGCTTGGTAACAAACCATTTAGACAGGGTGACATTAACAACCAGGTTACCAACCATTGCACACCCAATTGACATCGCAGCACCATTTATTAACCACCAGACTGCAAGACTCTCGATCAAGGTATGTAGAGCCAATGAAAAGACCAAGATAGTACCGCCGACCAACATAACTGGCCGAGCTCCTACCCTATCAATTTGTACTCCGATGAAAATACCGCAAACTGCTGTGACAAACATGCCAATGGTACGGACCATGGAGTAATCCAGACGACTCCAGTTAAGCTCTTCGATCATCGGTATCATGAAGGGTCCATGAACATAACTAAAAAGACCCATACCGATGAACTGAGCCAAAAACGCAGCAACGACTATGCGGTTTCCATAAAATGAATTTTTAAACAATCGCGTGCTTGAATGACTCGAGAGACGTGATTAGATCACGTTTACATATGAAAGTATTCTTGCTGTCCGCTTTCCAACGGATAACTAGAACGGTACGCCAACGCCCTCGCAGAGAAAGCGCATATACGGCGTCGCAACGTTATATTTTTTCTTTACTACTTTGACGAAATCGGACGACATAGCTTCGTTGCCAGAGAAATTATGAACGGCCATAAAATCTTTTCTTTTCAGGTCCTCTAAAAAAGGATCTTCCTTAGAATATCCCTTTGGCGGTCTGGTTAACGAGCGACCACCTATCGTAAAGGTTTTTTTGAACCCGGACGACTGAACGGCCTTACCCCAGACACCCGGTTTTTCCTTTATGAGAGACCTTATGCCAGCAAGAGCTTTAGGTTCAGGCCGCCAAAGCCCGGCAGCCAAAAAACAGTTGCCTTTCTGGATGTGCAGATAGTATCCCGGAGCATGGATATCCTTGCCAAACTGATGTCGAAACTGAATACCAATATTTGTTTTGTAGGGCCTTTTATCTTTGACGAATCGCATATCCCGATAGACGCGCATTAATGAACCACCTGTACGCTTTGGGATCGCATCGAAATAATCCGAGAATCCATGAATAGCAGGTGCAACTGTCGCAATAAAATCCAAGGCAGGATCTAGAACATCGTTAAGATACCGGTGCTTGTTCTCTTCGAACCACTCTCGATTATTGTTCTTTTCGAGCTGCCCCAAAAACGTGAAGGTTTTTTTTCCAAAACCCTTGAATTGAGGCATCTCTTTAAGAAAATCCTGAAACTAACTCTTTTCTGCAGACAGAGCCGCTATCACGCGATCAACCACCGCGTCTGCCTTTTCACTCATTTGCTGATCTGTCGCATCCTGTATCGGGTGATCAACAAA
>CAJWGQ010000137.1 GCA_913041025.1 uncultured Gammaproteobacteria bacterium
CAATGTCTAATATCAAACCTTTAACTCCTCGCCAAGAATTCCGTCGAGAGAAAATTCTGTCAGCTGCTCGGAAGTTGGTTGCAAGCCAAGGTTACGATGGAATGGTCATGAGTGATTTGGCGGAGGTGGCTGAGGTTTCGCCTACAACTCTTTACAATTTGTTCAACACGAAAGATGAACTGCTTCTTGAGGCTCTAAGGGGCCTAATGGTAAAAAATTACGAAAAAGTTGAAAAGCTTCCTGAAGACACAGGTTGGAAATATCTTTTGAAGGTTTCTGAGCTTGGGGCATGGCTTAGAAGTTCTGAGCCAGAATTTGGTGTTGCCATAACTGACGCCCTCTTGAGAGCAAAACCAGGTGACCCGCTAACGAAGCTTTTGTTTGAAGGTGTCAGAGATGATTTCCTGAGCTCTTTAAAGAAAATGAGATCGAGACGAGCGCTTTTGGATGAAGTTGATCCGTATCACCTGGCGACGATCCTAGTAGGAAATTATTGGTCCACTTTTATTTTGTTAAACAAGGGAATCGAGAAAAACAAACAGCTTATTCTGAGCACAAAGATTAATATGTTATCTCTACTGGCAGCTTCCAGCCGCGGAGAGGCCAAACAACAGATCGAGGATTATCTCAGCCAGATTTGGCAATCTAGACTTGAGGAAATAAACAATGATTAAGCCATACAAGACCATAACGCCTGAATCCGTTGAGGAAATTAATTTCCTTGATTCAGGCCTTCAAAACTGCCCCTACGAGGCCTACAGGATGCTTCGGGACGACGCTCCGATTTGGAAAGACCCAATTACTGGTTTTTTTGTGATATCGCGTTTCGAAGACATGAGGAAAGTCCTGCTTGACACTAAGAATTTTTCAAACGACATGAGAATGGGCCAAGGAAATAGTAGAGAGCAGCTCGATCCTGAACGAGCCCATCGAATGCTAAGTTTATATGAAGACAATGGCTGGGTCCCGGGCGCGACATTAGCGGGACGAGATGATCCGAACCACAAACAAATGCGGAAGATGTTTAATGAAGCTTTCAAGCCAAAAAAAATTAACGCAATGGATCCTTTTGTGCGGGATACCGCTTACAAGTTAATTGACGCATTCGTTGATGAAGGAAAATGTGACTGGATAAGGCAGTATGCTGTCCCTTTGCCGCTTATTGTTATTGGTCAGCAAATGGGTGTGCCCGAGGAGGACATATGGAAGATCAAGGCTTGGACCGACGCTTGGGTCCAACGTCTTGGGATGATGCAAACCGAGGAGGAGGAGCGGTGGTCAGTCGAGATGGAGATTGAAGCTCAGCACTATTTTCAGCCAATATTTGAAAAGCTTCGAAAAGAGCCCGATGACAGTTTGCTCTCTGAGCTTGTAAACAGAGAAATTCCTGAGTGGGGTAGAGCTCTCACGGATAATGAGCTGCATGCGGAAACCATGGCGGACACGTTTGTCGGTGGCTCCGAGACAACAACAAACGCAATCGGTTATGGATTGAAGCTCTTGATTGAAAATCCTCGGGTATGGAAATTGCTCAAGAGTGATCCGAACAAGTATTTAAAAACATTTTGCGAGGAAGTTATCAGGTTAGAGGGTCCTGTTCAGGGCCTATTTCGGATTGCTGCTCATGACGTTGAGATGCATGGTGTAACAATACCTAAAGGCTCTATGGTTAACGTTCGCTATGCGGCGGCTAATCGTGATGAACGAGAGTTCGATTGTCCTGGAGAAATCGATTTAGAGAGACAAAAAGCGGGAAGACACCTGGGTTTTGGTTCTGGAATACATCACTGTCTGGGAGCACCACTTGCGAGAAGGGAGCTTTTTTGGGCGTTCCACGCGCTCGTTAACAGGGTAGAAGAATTGAACTTCTCGGCAGGAATGAACTCCTTCGAGGTTGCCCCGAGTTTTTCCTTGAGAGCGATGAAAGAGCTTCATATAGAGTTTTTAGCAATACCTAGTGAACAAAGATTGGACCATCTCGAATTTGATCTATCATCGGGCGCGACCGAGTTGGACAATCCGGCAAAAAAACAGTAACAATACGCTTATAGTGCAACACAAGAGGGAAAAAGATATGGCAGAAATGTTTAAGGACTTAGATCCGGAAACTATGGTGAGATCACCAGGGGTGACCTATCAGGATTTGCTGGATCAAGACACTCATGAGGTGCCGCCGGTTTTGAGACTTCAGTCGCCAAAAGACGTGGGCTTTGACGATTTCTCAAAAGAAAGATACATATCGCGTGATTACCATAAAAAAGAAGTAAAAAACCTTTGGATGAAGGTTTGGCAGATGGCTTGTCGGGAAGAGGAAATCCCGGACCCTGGGGACCACCTGCGTTACGACATTGCAGGTGTATCGTTTATCGTAGTAAGGCAGTTAGACGGAGGTATAAAAACATTTCCTAATGCTTGCTTACACAGGGGACGGATGCTGAAAGAATTTGATGGGCACGCCTCTGAGTTGCGGTGCCCCTTCCACGGGTTTGGGTGGAACTTGGATGGATGCCTCAAAGACGTGCCTGCGCGGTGGGATTTCCCTCAAATAAAAGACGAGGATTGGTCCCTTCCAGATATCCCCACTGCTACGTGGGCTGGATTTGTTTTTATTAATCCGGATCAAGAATGCGATCCATTCGAGCCCTTTATTCGGGAGTTGGCAGATCAATTTGAGAGATGGGATTTGGGTTCCTTGTATATTCAGGCGCATGTTGCGAGAAAATTGCCCTGCAACTGGAAGATTGCTCAGGAAGCGTTTTGCGAAGCCTACCATGTTAATGGCACCCATCCCCAAATCATGCGTAGCTTGGGCGATGTAAACAGTCAGGTCGATGTCTGGGACAATTGTTCTAGGGTTATTACCCCCGGCGGAACCAGCAGTCCGTTGCTGGAATATGACATGAATGATGAAGACATTTTGAGGGCTATGATGGATATTCCCGTTGGCGGCGAGGTGCCGACTATCCCACCAGGAATGAATGCTCGAGGTTTTCTGGCAGCAATCAGTCGAGAAGGCATGCGCGAAGCCGCAGGAGATAGAGTAGATGAATACTGCGACGCGGAGATTGTGGATAGCATAGACTACACTCAGTGGCCCAATTTTCATCCTTGGGGAGCGTTTAATAAGATAGTCTATCGTTTTCGTCCAAACGGGGATGACCATCGCACTTGCATTATGGAATGTTATCAGTTGATGCCTTTCCAAGGTGATCGTCCTGCCCCAGCCCCCATACATTGGCTCGGTGATGATGAAAAATGGTCATCGGCGCTTGGGTTCTTGGGAAGGGTTTTTGACCAAGATGTCTTTAATATGCCGAAGGTTCAATGGGGCTTAGAGTCTACTTACAAAAAAGGTTTTACGCTTTCTGGCTATCAAGAATCAAAAGTAAGGTGGCTCCATCATAAATTGACTGAGTGGGTCGGAGAATAACTATGAGCATGACCCATCCTTTTGATCCCGATTGTCTATATGAACTAACTGACGAGGGAACAATTCGAATCACTCGCGATGGAAAGACTGGATTTTTTACTGGCGAAGGCGTCTATCTGTCTGGCGAAATTCGGTCTGCAGATCCCCAGCTGTGCAATTGGATTACCAACGTTCCTAACCCTGACACTCAATTGACCGCTTCTCGTATTGCCGGGCGTGATGACGCAGGAAAGTCCATCGCCTCGCACCTCGAGTAGTTGTAAAGGAGCGATCGAGTTTGGCTAAATTTATTCTCATAGGACTGTGTGAGCCTTTGTCGGAATCTGATCAGGCTGCCTTTGACGAATGGTTCGTTAATCAGCATATAGAGGATACCGCCCGATGCCCTAATTTCATAAAAGGGGGGGTCTACGAGTTGTCGGGACCCCATTTAGACTTGGAGACAAAGTCTAAATATATTTCGATTTACGAAGTAGAGGCACCCTCCTATGAGGAAGCCGAACGAGTTCTCAATGAATGGCAAGCGAACCCAGAGGCATGGGAAGGGAGAGCAAACCACATGCAGACCATGGAGAAATTCGGCTCCATTCCAATGAAAATAAACGGCTCTGGTTGGTACAAAGAGCTTAAGGTTTTCAGTTCAGAAGAATTAAAAGAAAAATAACTACATCAAGCGAAGGGTTTAGCAATGGATGAGTGGCATTTCGGGACTGCCTACGAGCTTATCGCGGACACGGTTGGGGACCAGCCCGCGTTAATTTGTGACGGAGTTACTAGAACTTGGTCCGAATACGATGATCGGTCGGCGAAGCTTGCAGGTTTCCTAGTCGGGCAGGGTCTGGGCGTTGAGAGCAAGGTAGGTTTATATCTCCATAATTCAAATGAATACATGGAGGCCCATCATGCCGCAATGAAATTTCGGGGATGCCCAATCAACGTTAATTACCGTTACCAAGAAGATGAGCTAGTTTATCTATTAAATAACGCTGATGCTGAAGCCGTAGTCTTTCATTCAAAGTATGCAGGGCGTATCGAAGCTATAAAAGATAGGTTGGAAAAAACGAAAGTTTTTATTCAGGTTTCTGACGATTCCGGCAACGCGCTTGTTTTCGGTTCTCATGATTATGAATCAGTGATTATGGGTTCTGAGCCGATGAAACGAATTAATCGGAAGGCCGAGGACTTATATATGTTATACACTGGTGGGACTACGGGCATGCCGAAGGGTGTGATGTACTCTAACGGCGAGCATTGTTCGAGTCTCTGCGGTATTGGAGCAATGCTTGGGACACCGGTTCCCCAGTCAATTACTGATTTATCCGACTGTGTCTCTCAAACCAGAGATATTGGCCTCTCGCCTCGCGGTTTAGTCTGTTGTCCGTTGATGCACGGCACCGGAATATGGGTTGGTGCCATGATTACGCACTTAGCAGGAGGCGCTGTTATTACGGTTAAGAAACTAGGTTTAGACGCTGACTTGTTATTGAAACAGATAGAGAATGAACGAGCCTCGCTAGCAACTATTGTCGGAGACGCGTTTGCAAGGCCAATACTTAACGCACTTGATAAGGCCCAGAAAGATGGAAAGCCTTATGATTTATCAAGCTTGAAAATAATGTTGTCATCTGGGGTCATGTGGTCGCAAGAAACCAAAGAGGGACTTCTGGGTCATCATGACATGATGTTAGTGGACGCAATGGGCAGTTCAGAGGGCAACATGGGCATAGCCGTTGCCGCCAGAGGGGTCCCCCCGAAGACAGCGAGCTTCCAGGCTAATGAAGATGTTAAAGTTTTCGATGATAATAATTGTCAAGTAACGCCTGGATCTGACGAAATGGGTATGGTCGCTACTCCGAGCGCTATGAGGGGGTACTATAAGGATCCCGAAAAAACAGAAAAAACTGTGCGAGTTATAGATGGTGTGAGGTGGGTTTTCCCTGGAGATTACGCCAAGATAGAAGCCGACGGTTCCATGACGCTGCTCGGTCGAGGATCAATGTGCATAAATACAGCCGGAGAAAAAGTGTTTCCGGAAGAAGTAGAGGAAGCGCTAAAAAGCCACTCCTCCGTGCAAGATTGTCTAGTTGTAGGAATTCCTGACGAAAAATTTGGTGAGAAAGTAGTAGCGCTTGCCTCTTGTACCGATGATAAATTCTCGGAAATTGAGCTGATGGATCACTGCAGGAGTAAGATTGCAGGTTACAAATTGCCGAAGAACGTTTTGCTTGTTGATAAAGTAGCGAGAGCTCCCAACGGAAAAGCAGACTACAAATGGGCAGCGCGACGGGCGCTTGAGCTTCTATAATCTGAAACTATTCCTTTACTGCTCATATAAACTCCGCTTCTTAGCTGCTCAAATCTTTTTGTCGGCAGTCCAGTGAGGATCTCTCAGTTCTCGTTTAAGGATCTTCCCTGTTGGCGCTTTAGGCAAGGATTCTCTGAATTCGACAAATTTTGGCTTTTGGTAGGAAGCGAGGCTGCGTTTAGCTGCATCAATAATTTCTTGCTCTGACGCATTCTCTCCCGGTTTCATTACTACCACTGCCTTAACGCTTTCGCCCCATTCGTTATCGGGAATTCCGATTACCGCGCACTCGAGCACTCCAGAATGATTGTGGATAGCCGCCTCAACTTGCGTTGAATAAATGTTCTCTCCCCCAGAAATAATCATGTCTTTCGCCCGATCCACTATGTAGATGTAGCCATCTTTGTCCCAGCAAGCGATGTCTCCCGTCCACATCCATCCGTTTTTAATAGTCTTCGCTGTTAGACCCGGCTTTTGCCAGTACCCAATCATGTTGGCTTCCGACTTAATTATTATCTCTCCCGATGAGGATCCGTCTTTAGGCACTGAGTTGCCATCGTCGTCTACAACTTTTACTTCAGTTACGAAACCGGCTCGTCCGCAAGAGCTTAATTTTTTCTCATTAGCATCATGGATGGCGTCGTGGTGGTCTTCTTGAGATAGAAAAGTCATTGTCATGCCCTCTGTTTGCCCATATCCCTGGATGAGGGTGCAGGGGAATGATTTTAAAGCTGCCCTAACAACAGATGCCGGCATGGGGCCCCCGCCATACTGGATATTACGCAAGCTTGAAAGGTCGTATTTCTCGAAATCTTTTTCTGCCATCATCCAATTTAACATTGTAGTTATGCCAAGAAACGCTGAGACTTTTTCCTGCTCTATAGCTTTGAGCGCTTTCTTTGCTTCGAAATTGATAAGAACGCAGGGACATCCGTGGGCTAGATAATTCATGGCAAGCGCAACTGGGATATGAAACATCTGGCCGGTCAACATATAAACGTCGGTTGGCACTATTCGCTCTGCTACCGTTTGATTGAGCATTCCCATATAAAGAGAGTGGTGTGTATGAAGGGCTCCCTTTGAAAGCCCGGTGGTGCCTCCGGTGTACAGAATTAACACTGGGTCATTTGCTTCTACCTCGTAGCTGTTCTCTGGTTTCTCTTGATCAACTATTAGGGATTCGTAAGACTGATCGGAATCAGAGCCAAGCTCGAGATGTAGAAGTGACAGAGTGATCTTTGACTTGATCTCGGTCTTCATCTCAAGAAACTGATCTTCGCAAACTAGAGCCTTCGGGGACCCATCTTCGATAATTCTGGCTATTTCGTCTGCGGCCAATCGCCAGTTTATGGGTTGGGCAATAAAACCCGCGATGGCGCAAGCATAATAAATCTCAAAGTACTCCGCCCGATTAGTGGATAAAACAGCTACCCGATCTCCTTTTTTTAACCCCGCAAAAGAGAGACCATGCGCCAAAAATGTCGCTCTTTCCATCAAGTCAAAAAAGGAGACCCTAACATCGCGATCTACATCGACGATTGCAATATGACTGGGTGTTAACTCACTCCACTTTCTTAGCGAATCGACAAGGTTCATCAATCGACCGAGGGGTAGGGCTCTTCAAAAGTGTTCGTAACCATTTTTTGCGGCCATAAGAATTGGAGTGTGCTCCTACTTATTAACCAGGTACCATCGACTTTCCTGTAGTCTTCATCATAAAGGCCATACCAAACTACTGGCTGTCCCTCGGGTTCTACAGTGGTCATTACATCGTGCAGATACGACCTGCCTTTTGCAGTGTCAGGACCTAAGATATCAATATAATGATTAGTTACATGGTGCATCGCATCGAATCGGTTGAATTCTGCAAAAACCCCTTT
>CAJWGQ010000138.1 GCA_913041025.1 uncultured Gammaproteobacteria bacterium
TCGAATCCGATGGCTTCGAGTTAGCCGCGGATTATGAGATTAGCGAAAACTGGTCAATCTATGGTTCCTACACCAATCTCGATGCTACTTATGTTGGCACTGGGCTTGGTGCAGGCGCTGACGCGTCGCTGGGCCTCATTCCCGGGAACCAGGTAGTGAACACTCCCGATAGAATGTGGGTTTTGTCACTGGATTGGACTCGCGACTCATACTTCGCCGGGGTTTCTTCCAAATATGTAGCTGAACGATTTGTCGGCCGTGCTAACGCGCAGAGTACTCCAGATTACAACGTGACGGATGCTTATCTTGGGTTTAACGGTGAAGCGGTTTCGGACTTGCTGCAAGGCTTTGAGTTTCGCTTTATTATCAACAACGCAACGGATGAGTCCTACCTGGGCGGTATTTCAGGTTTCGGCGCTTGGATAGGTGCACCGCGAACCGCCTCATTTTCGATGACGGTTGATCTATGAGCTATGCCGCCGTCTGGCGAAGCTTGTAAAAATCGGGAAAGAGCTGGCATACAGACGCTGGCTCGTTCTGTATGCCAGTTTTGCTCTTGATGTGGTCATAATCCTGTCACTTTCGTCCGCGACCGTTTATCCCTAAACTAAGATGGGCTGATTGACGAGAAGCACATGCAATTCCCTTTCCCGCGACGAAGATTCCTCAAAGCAGCACTGACAACCGGCGCAGCGTCAGGACTGTTGCTCACAAGCTGGGGCAGCAAAGTCCTGGCCGCAGTGGCTAACCCAGAGACCAGCAGGGTATTCAGCCATGGCGTTGCCAGTGGCGATCCCACTCACGATAGTGTTTTATTGTGGACACGAGTGTCTGCGCCTGACAGCAAAACAGTCAGTTGGGAATTGGCCTTGGACAGTGATTTCACCCGGATAGTCCAGAGCGGTTCGAAAGAAACCAGCCAGGCGCACGACCATACCGTCAAGATAATTGCGGAAAAGCTGCACCCGGGACAATCCTACTACTATCGATTTCGTGTTGATGGAGTTGTTTCGGAGCCAGGCCGCACTCGCACACTGCCTGAAGGGTCCCTCGCGCGTCTTGGAATAGCGATCGCCTCTTGTTCAAACTACCCTTTTGGCTTCTTCAACGCATACGAAGTCATTGCAGCGGACCCGGACATCGATTTCGTACTACATCTGGGCGACTACATCTATGAATATGGCGCCGACGGTTGGGGTGCAGATGAGGGTGCTGGAATTGGCCGTGCCCATTCACCTGCCCACGAGATAGTAAGTCTGGAGGATTACAGGCAGCGGCACGCGCAGTACAAGTCAGATGTGGGCTCAAGGCTTATGCACGCGGCGCATCCGCTAATTTGTACCTGGGATGATCACGAGTCAACCAACAACCCCTGGCTTGGTGGCGCACAGAACCACCAGTCCGATACCGAAGGGGAATGGCGAGCGCGAAGAGACGCGTCCTTGCAGGCATATTTCGAATGGATGCCAGTGCGCGATCCGGGGCCTGGCGGGAGCAGGGCCGAGCTGTGGCGCCATTTTGCTTTCGGCAACTTGGCTTCATTAATAACTCTGGAAACGCGCCATACCGGTCGCAGCGAACAGATCGATTACAGTAACTACCTGGAATCGTTACGTAATGAGTCTGACCGTGATCGCTTTTTGCGAGATGTTCTCGGAGATTCGTCGAGAAGCATCCTGTCAACCGAAATGGAATCTTTTTTGGCGAGCAGTCTTGAGAGGTCACTAAGCGAGTCTCAACCTTGGCGACTGATAGGCAATCAGATTCCAATTGCTCGGACCCATGTGCCTGATGTTGCCAACCTTCTCGAGCGAGAAGCGGGTCAGCGCAATGACCCGCAGCCAGATTCACACCGATTGTTTTCCCAATTAGGCCAGCTAAATTTGCCACTATATCTTGATACTTGGGATGGCTATCCGGCGGCACGGGAACGCTTTTATAAGCAATGCAGTGCATCAGGTGCGAGCGATTTGATCGTATTGACCGGTGACAGTCATGCATTTTGGGCTAATCAATTGTTTAACGATTCGGGACAACGCATGGGCGTTGAGCTGGGCACAACGGGAATTACCTCGCCTGGTGATTTCGAAAATTACGGGCCAGAAGGTGCTGCCGCCTTTGACCGATTAGTTGCCGAGCATAACCAGGAAGTCACCTGGACTGACTGCACTCGCAGAGGATTTGTGAAATTGGTTTTGACAGCTGACTCAGCAAAGGCAGACTACATCGTTGTGGATAATGTTAAGACAAGACAATATGGAAGCTATATTTTGCGGAGTGTAAAAATCGTAAGGCGAGGCAATAGTTTGGGTTTTTCTTAAGAGCCCCCAGCAGAATCAGTTGCTTTTAACATTGCATGCATGACGACGGAAATAACTTGCAAGTTTTTGTAAACGACTCTGACGGGAGATATCAGCAGTGGCTGTTAGATGTTTCTCTCTCTGCGAGCCTCGAGGACGTCTCAATTGGCGCCACTCTCGTGCGGGAAAGGATAGTAGCAGACAAACCGGAAGGCTGCGCTGTGGATGATGCAACAAAGACGCTTTATTTAGGTATAGAAAGTAGCGGCGTTTATTCTACGAGCGCAGACCTAAGCGCGCCTGTGGTGTTAGATATTGTTCTTCCAGTTGACGGGGATCGCGCTGTTGCCGATGTCGAGGGCATGGACGTTTACCGTATGGAGCAGCAAGCTTTTCTCATTGTCTCCAGCCAAGGGAATCATAGCTTTGCGGTCGTTGATCTCGAATCTCCACATCGATACCTCGGCCGTTTTACTGTAGATCCAGATGTAGAGCGAAGGATTGACGGTGCGGAAGAGACCGATGGCATTTCGGTTGTAAGCGGTTGGCTGACACCTCAATTTTCTGAAGGGCTGTTAGTTGTCCAAGACGGATATAACACCGAACCTACCGAGCGACAAAATTTCAAATATGTGTCGTGGAAGAATGTAGCTGAAACCCTGTAGTTAAATTGACGTGGGGGAGTCCCGTTATACGAGTCATTAAGAATATATCTGTCAAAAAAATTTCATCGCTCTGCAACACCTTTGTAAAAATAAGGGCCTACGCTCCCTAATTTTATCAGGAGCCGCAGCGTCATGCCTTCCCACTTTAAAAAATCTGTCCTTGTGTCTTGCATCGGGCTTGCAATGGTGCATTCCGTCAGCGCACAAGATTCGCTTGAGGAGATCGTGGTCGTTGGCAGTCGGGCGAGTTTGGTAAGTGCCCTAGAGAAGCGGAGGAATTCAGACAAAGTCATCGGGGTTGTCGACTCTGATGCCATTGGTAACTTTGCCGACATCAACGTGGCCGAGTCCCTCCGTCGGATTTCAGGGATCATGGTAGAAAATGATCAGGGTGAGGGTCGATATGTCACCGTTCGAGGTATGAACGCTGATCTAAACGCGATGACGATCAACGGTGTGAGCTCGGCAGCACCGGAAGATCGTAGGGGCATGATCTTAGACGGAGTGCCCTCAGACTTGCTTGACAGTATGACAGTCTACAAAACTCTCACACCGAATCTGGATGCAGATACGATTGGTGGCGCGATTGATCTTGAGACCATCACTGCATTCTCTTACGACAGCATGTTTGTCAGATTGAAAGCTGAAACCTCTTACAACGAGCTTACTGAGGACGCGGGCAACCCCTCGCTTGCTGCAACATTCACTAACAGGTGGCAGCTCAATGATGGAGAATTCGGTGCCGCGGTGGTTTTAAGTGACCAATCTCGCAGGATCATAGCGCACAACAACGAAAATGGCGGGTGGGGAGACACCACACCGAATGATGATTATGAAATGCGTTACTACGATCTTGAGAGGGACCGTGAAGGAATAGTTGTTGCGCTCAATTATCGCGCTAACTCCGGGAACAGCTATTTTATGAATGTATTTCATAATGAGTATGCCGATGTGGAATGGCGTGCAAAGTGGGAGACGCGTGATGGCTTAGAGGATAATGATGCTCAAGTCTCTAGTTCTCGATACACCTACGCGGACGGTAAAGTAGACACCGAAAGTAAAAATAGAACGGAAGTTCGTGAAATCACGTCACTTCGTCTGGGCGGCGAATTCATTATTTCTGAAGACAGTAGATTGGAAGCAGAGCTTTTCGCCTCCGAAGCTGAACAAGACGACCGCGATCGGCAAGCGCTGATCTTCCGCAGTAAAAACCTCGGGTTGCCTTTTACCTATGATAATGCAGACCCCAAGAAACCCGTTGTGACTTTCCCGAGTGTGTTCTACGATCCAAGTAACTTCCCGTTGAAAGCTTTCGAAAGAGAATTTGCATTAAATACCGATGAAGATTCCGGCGCAAAGGTTGATTTTTATTACAGCCTCAACAACGAAACTGATATTCAGCTTGGCGCAAAAGTCCGGAACCGACGGAAGGTCAATGAGTTCAACTTTTGCGAGTACGAGCCCGTTAACGACATTTTGCTTTCCTCAGTTGATTACGTGACGCCGGAAAGATATCTCAATTCTGTTGCGGGGCCCACTGCATCTTTTGGGCAGGTTACGGACTTTATTCCCAGGCTTGGAGGGGGCACCGCGACGCTTTCTGATGGAACTTTATGTCCTTCACCGGGGAATGCTTTCGAATTCGGTGGTGACGAAGAAGAAGAGTCTATTCCGGCAGATTGGGTTACCGATGAGGACATATTTGCCGCTTATGCCATGGCAACCACCCAATGGGGTGACACGACCTTCATCTATGGCTTGCGCTATGAAGATACCGACACCACTTACTACGGCAAGGCATACGATGGTTCCTACGCAGGTGTAACACAATTTAAAAATGACTATGGGTTCCTCGCGCCGTCTTTAAACGTCAAGTTTAATATGGCTGACGATCAAATTGTGCGTGTAGGGGTGTTTCGTTCGATGGTGCGTCCAGGCTTTAAGGAGTCAGCTGCCGGCGCAGTCGTAGACACCGAAGACAACGAAATTGAAGGTGGTAATCCGAATCTCAAACCGACTAGCGCTTGGAATTTCGATCTTTCCTATGAATGGTACTTGAGTAGCGGGTCATTCTTTGGCGCGGGTATTTTCTACAAAGATTTACGCGACGCAATTGTGGAGGTCGAATCTGAGGATACAGTCTTCCGCGGAGCTCTGTATGACGTGGCTGGAACCTGGATCAATACTGACAGTGCCAGCATCACAGGCGCTGAGGTATCTTTTCAGCAGGCTTGGCAGAATGGATTGTTATTCTCAGCGAACTACACGCTATCTGATGGAGAGACAAATCTGCCCTCGGGCTCGATCTATGGCGAGCGCGGCATCCCATTCTTTAAGCAAGCCAAGCACACGGGTAACATCACGTTCGGGTACAACAAAGACGCCTGGGACGTCCGTTTAACCGGAAATTACAGAAGCTCTTATCTGGACGATATCGGTGATGATGCGTTGTCTGACCGGTTCACTGACGATTTCTTTCAGCTTGATCTTACCGCTCGATATCAGGTGAGTGATGACTTGCTACTGACTGGGCAAATCATGAACCTTAATGATGCGCCTGAGTATTATTACTTTGGTAACGACTTGAGACTCTCCCAATATGATGAGTACGGATCGACCGTTCAAGTGGGTTTGAGATACAGTTTTGGCAACTAGACTGAGAGCCGTCTCGGTTAAAAAAGTGAGAGGCTTTTGCCTCTCACTTAAATATAAGGAGCACGAAATGAGGAAAACTCTAGCAGCGTTGGGCTTGACCATGATTTGCCAATTTGCAGCAGCCGGGCCTATTGTTGAAATTTATGAATGTGAGCTCAATGAAGATAAAACACTGGCTGACTTGTCAGAAATGATGGCTACTTTTACGCAATATCTGCGCGAGGCCGGCTTGGAGGATAGCTATACCGCGCATGCGGGATTTCAGCAGATTCCTATTAAACCCAACTCGGTTAATTGGATTGGAATTGCACCAACGGCAGAGGATTACGGCAAAGCATTGGAGTGGTTTACTTCAACACCTGAGGGTGCAGCATTCGGTGCGTTATACCAGTCTGTTTACACTTGTGACAATTCATTTGCAACGTTTATAACTGCGTCCTCGGGCGAATAATAGCTATATAATATACGGAGAATCAAAGTGTCATTAAGTTCCCTCATCAAACTTAAATCTGAACAGCTCTCCCTCCAAGGAGAGTTAACTTCCGTCGTTCTGGCAGATTCCGGAGGCACCATCACTGCAAAAGGAGATGCAACTTTATACGGTGCAGTGTTTCTTACTTATAATCTCACTCCCAACCTAAAGGTGCCCGGTCAAGGCGTAATGACCGGGAATGCATCAGCTATTGATGACGACGGCGAATTGAATACCGCCTCTTTGAGTGGCGTCTATGATAGAAACGGACACGAAATGAAGATTTATTGCGTGGATGATATATCCGATGGAAATATCAACGTTGCTGTGGTCACAATGAACTTTAAGACTAGCAAAGTGGAAGTTGTGTGGTCGCAAGTGGACCGTTGATTTTCAAGAGGGAATCTTGTCGACATATGATCGATAGCTGTGGTCAATTTTTGCTCAAAGCCCTCCTTGCGAGGGCTTTTTTGACTTAGGAAGGCTCATTTCCTAAATCAGGTATGACCACTTAAGCAACTCTCAGTGGGCACGTAATGGAATTTGCTGCTGAGTGTCCCACGAACTGAGAGTTAAATTGAGAGGAGGGGGCGTAACTTATTGATTTAGTTGGTGGGCCCACCTGGATTCGAACCAGGGATCGACGGATTATGAGTCCCTCGCAGACAATCAACCACAACTCACCACAACAGCCTGCGTCACTTGATGTAAGGTATCACCGCAGCTTTTCCATCGCCACTTGTTGTAACTAGTTGTGGTTAGTTGCGTCGCAGTGGTCCAAATTTGGTTCACAAGTACATATTGAGCTTGCAAGTTGAACGAAATAGGCAAACAACAGAAATAGCAATTCGAGGCCATGCTTTTTTAGTGCGCCAGCAATTCTTCTGCTGCGTTATTGCGATTTTTCGAAGTAGTCTAATAGCTTCGCCACACATTGCTCAATCGTCAGTATAGAGGTGGTCAAATGGACCTCCGGCTCTAATGGTGGCTCATACGAACTGAACAGGCCCGTGAAATTTGGGATCTCTCCGCTTCTAGCTTTTTTATAAAGCCCCTTTGAATCCCGTTGCTCAACAATATCTATCGGTGCGTCAATATAAACTTCCGAGAAGTCTCCTTCGTCAAAAAGGGCTCTCGCTGATTCCCTTTCGGGTTTGAAGGGAGATATGAAAGCAGTAATGACAATGAGTCCGGCATCAACCATCAACTTAGCAACTTCGGCGACCCGTCTAATATTTTCAATTCTGTCTGCATCGGTGAACCCTAAATCTCCGTTGAGCCCGGTGCGAATATTATCGCCATCCAAAACATAGGTATTCAGTCCCTTTTTATGCAGCGCCTTTTCAAATTCATTCGCTATCGTTGACTTTCCAGCCCCGCTTAACCCAGTAAGCCAAAACACTCGACCTTTTTGCCCGCTTAATGATTCTCTTGCAACTCTATTCACATCAAAGTGTTGCTGGCGGACATTGGACGCTCGGTGGAGGGAATGCTTAATCATGCCCGCGGCAA
>CAJWGQ010000139.1 GCA_913041025.1 uncultured Gammaproteobacteria bacterium
CAGAAAGGGCGATCCATGGTCGGGTCAGGTGGCTTTACCGGGGGGAAGAGCCTCAGGAGAGGAAGATGCTTTTACTGTTGCTGAGCGAGAGACATTCGAAGAGGTAGATATAGTGTTGCCCAGAGCGAAATGTATTGGTAGATTGGAATCGATCGATGTTTCAAGTAATTTGAATCGCCAGAATTTGCTGCTTTCACCAGTAGTGTATTTCTTAGGAGAGGAGGCAATAGACCAAGCTAAAGTAGCCTCTCCATCAGAAGTGGATTCCGTGTTTTGGGTGCCCATGACCCATCTCTTTAGCCCCAAATCACGTACAACTATAAAGTATCCAAACTCTAAAAAAGGAACTGCGTACCCGGGAATCAGTTTTGAAGACTATATAATTTGGGGGCTGACTTTACGAGTCCTTCGTAACTTTGGAGAGGCTATAGGTAAGAATTTACCCCATTGATCAAGATTCAACTTGGAATGTCGCCCTCATGGGTTACGCGGTGCATCACCCTCCTGTATCCATGGTAGTCGTTTAAAGCGTTATGTTGTGCGCATCGATTGTCCCAAAAAGCGAGCGAGCCTTTTTTCCATTTGTACCTGCAAGAAAACTCTTCCCGTTGTTGCACGGAATAGAGGTATTCCAGAATGCAGCTGCTCTCTTTTATGCTCATTCCCTCAAGATTAAGAGAGTGTGCCGCACTACAGTAAAGTGCTTTTCGGCCAGTTTTCGGATGCGTTCTCACAATGGGATGTATCGCTCTGGTGACGATATCTTTGGAATTTTTAGGTTTTTCCGCTATTCGATGCACTCTAGTTACAGCAGCATCCGGTTTTTCTGCACTATTTACAGCTGATAAACTTGAGATTAGGTTTTTGAAATTGTCGCTCAGACTCTCGTAAGCTAAATACATATTTGCAAATAAGGTGTCTCCTCCAGACTCGGGCACTGTTTCCATACGAAGCATCGATCTCCCGGGCGGTTGAGCATTACTTGATACGTCTGAGTGCCAACCTTCGCCTGCTACTCGTTTAGAGTGTTCGTTGGCTTTGATCACAATGAGCTCATCCGGGACACCATTTTTGTTGATCGGGGTGGTCAATGGGGTGCCCAGCTTGTGAGCAAAAGCTGCTTGCTGGTCCATTGTCATGGCCTGATTACGAGCGACGACTACCCCGTATTCGGCAGCCAACTCGTTAAGATGATTTACTTCACTATCGGTGAACTTGCTGAGTTGGGGGTCATCCGTAAACTCGATACCTAACTTAGGAGTTATGTTTTCGTAATTGAACATGGGCGTTGGCTTCGTCTAGTTTGATTGAGTAGCAGCAATTGACGCTTCCATAGTTGCTTGGGTTACAGCCATCCTGTCATCTCCCCAGGGCATAGGCATTAGAATCGGATGTTCTACGCCCGCATCTAAATAAGATTTCACAAATTGTGTCACCTCGTTCTTGGATCCAATAAAGTCGATTGCTTGAATCATTTTTTCGGAAACAGCGTCGACGGCACCTTCGCGGTCTTTTTGTTTCTGAAGCGTCCTGATTTGGTCAACTTCTTCACCGAAGCCGGCTTCTTTAAACATTTTCGCGTAACCGTCAGCCATAACGTAGTTAAACAGATCCCTTTTGGCTGACTTGGCGCCGCGTTCGAACTCCGTGACCGAAGCGTGAACATAGGCAAAAATTTTTGCTTGCCCCCCTTTTCGTACTTGATCGATGGATGGCTGAACGTGAGAGGAAGGTAAATAGTTGAGTAAGACACCGTCTGCAACTTCACCGGCTAACTTCAACATCTGAGGATTCAGCGCTGCCATCACAATTTTAGGTTTGCGTTCTCCCAAGCGCATGCCTAAACGAAAACGTTTGGTCTGAAAATGATCGCCTTCAAATGTAACGGATTCGCCAGATAGACACTCGCGAAATAAGGCTACGTACTCCCTCATTATACCGATGGGTTTGCTTGTTATTGGTACGCCATGCTGATTGAGAATACCTGGGGCCGAAACTCCAACTCCCAGCCAGACATCCACATCAGGGTTTAAGGCTTGAAGAGTGGCTGCGGACATAGCGGCCAGTGCCGGGCTTCTGATTTGTATCGGGATGATTCCTGTCCCTAGGTCTAGATTGGGAGCGGCCTGACTAACAGCTCCTAGCATTGTTAGGGCATCAGTGCCCGTAGCCTCTACGGTCCAGATTGATCGATAACCAAGAGCTTGAGCTTTACTAGCTATGTTGGTTATAGCTTTAGGTCCAAGAACTCCTAAACTTCCAAAGGTTATCCCCATCGATTTTTGATGTGCCACTCTCTTAATTCCTCCGTAATCTTTTTAAGCAGTTTAACCGATATTTTGTTAGTTGGGATGAAAGGGCGATATCCTGCTCCAGTAATTTAATGATGGCCAATAATGCAAAGACCAAAATTGATTTTTTGGTTCGAGAAATATTGAAAAAATCAATGGCTTTAAAAAAATCTTTCGTTTGACTTTGATTAACAATACGTCAAAAGTTTACATCTGCTTGAGTAATTGATCTTGGGTAGGACTCAAACTAACTACGGAAAAGGTTTTAAGCCATGGCTACATCAGCGACTAATAGAAAAAATATAAAGAAAAATCGTCGAGCAATATTTGAAGTGGAAGGCACTGTGACATCAAATAGAGCTAAGGCGTATGCAACACGTTCAATAATAGAAGAGAATCGAGCTTTGATTCTTAAAAACTACACAGCGGCGTTCATGGGTAATAGGCAGCTCGCTAATCAAAATACAGACGATGTTTTCAGAAACAGGAAAGCGATAATTGCAAACATCGACGCGGAAAATGACGTTCAGCAGAACTTCAAGGAATCCCTAACTAACGAAGCGTCTCTTGAGTTCCTAGAGCATCGAGCTTCACTGAACTCAGCAGTACTCTCGGTCAATGAGAAGATGGTCGCTGTCAATCAAATGCTCATCGATATCAACGATACGATTATGTCCGCGAACGAAAGTATCGTTAAGTACAACGCCAAGCAAATCGCAGCAAACAACAAACTCATTTCCGATGGCCTCAAGCCTTCTAATGCAACACCATCCAGGAATGCTGAGCGGATTAAGCGTAATGCGCAAAGAAGCAAGGACGTTCAAAAACAAGCCCTCGCAAACTCCAAAAAGATGGATTCGATGAGTGCTCAAATGCAAGCGAACCGTAAGCGTATCGAGAAAAACAGCGATAAGATTATGGAGCGTAGAGCTAACATCCTTAAAAATGCGGGTGATATTGCGAAGAATCAACAGAAAATCGCTAAGAAAATTTCTCCTTAATTTTTCAAAGGATTAATTGGTTTAAAAAGGGGGCTTTTGCCCCTTTTTTTTGGATTAAGTTTTTGACCGTTATTTTTACAAGCTGACGGTGATGGCAACCATTTTTCTTGCAGCGGTCATTATGTCCTGTTTCACAGGCTCGCCGTTTTGATAACTAACCTTCGCAAAAAATCCATCTACTCTACTATGTCGGCACAGAGCACCTAAGTATTCATCAATCTGATCTTGGTTATCAATTGTCGCAGTTAACGTTGAGTCCAGCAGCCGTCCCTTGAACCTCGTCTTACTAAACTGAGAGCCTATTAGGTTTTTCCACCAAATGTTTTCTCGGTCAGTTACACAGCATAGTTTGTCTGGTTCTAGTTCCAGGAAACTTACTGGTATCTTATATATCTTTCCTGTTTTGTTTCCTTTGACGTGGAGGACCACGACGTTGTTGCTTAGAATCATATGAAGGGGTGATTTCGATAACGCGATAACGGTCGCATTGACGACTTTCCAGAAAAATCTTATTGGGTTCAATTGCTTCTTTACGGGCCTTGAGAATTCTATGGATTAGCTGGACCGGCTTTAGGCCGGTCCAGGAGGACGGCCTACTTTAGTATATATACCTCATGCTTGAGAGTATCTCTTCGAGCATCAAAGGTGATGATGTCAAAGTTTTGAGTTCCATCAGCCATGTTGACGACGTTGTGCATAGTGATCGTTGATCCTTCTCTGCGCCATATACCCTTAAAGAAACCTGCTGCGACCGTGTTCGCATCTACAACTCCACGACCAGAGCCATCTACAAAACCGCCTGTTCGATCAGCATTTAGGCTTAGGTTATAGGTAACGTAGACCTTACCGTATTCACCCATCTTTCCTTTTGCGGTGATTACGGTTTTCTCTGTGCCTGTGTTGATCGAAGTGACCGTCATGATCGAGTCGGGCTGTCGTTTTACCAGACTGATGGATTCATTATCTCCGCTTGCCGCGTGGCTAAATTGACTAAGAGTGAATAGCAAAACACTTGTTAAAATTATTCTCATATGTTCTTACCTGTTTAATTGGACATTTAGGTGTTCCTAGAGACTTCTCTAGAAGGCAGGGACTGTAGCATTTTTACGCCCTGTTTTTTAGGTTATGGGGCAGAATATTTCGTCTCGGAATGACTTACGAACAAGTGATAAGACTAACGATTTTGAAGTAACAGCTATAGTTTTCAAATCGAATATCAGCTGATAGTGTAGGTGAATCGACTTGTTATTGGTTTTAGCTGTGGTTTTTAAATATAAATTTTGTTTATCGAAGATTGTTTGCATGTCGGTTTTGTTGGCTTTGATGGGATGTATGGGGGAATTGAGCGACGAAGGGTTTTCTACCAGTTACGTCGAGTATTGTGCGTCCTGTCATGGAGAGAGCTTGGAGGGTAGCGGTATCGGCCCGGCCCTTGTGGGGCGTGATCTTGAGCATGGCGAAACAGTTGCAGAACTGAAAGTCAGTATACAAAAAGGATTTCCCGAGAAGGGTATGCCAGCTTGGACCGGTAATTTAGATGATGGAGTTGTTCAGGGGTTAGCGATCTATATCGCTGATGTGAGAGCGGGTAGAAGTGAATATTTCGATTTTCAAGTCGTTGATGAAGAGTTAACGATCCCTGAAGAGCCAATTAAGTCTGAGGTCGTTAATTTTCGTCTTGAAGTTCTTTCAAGTGAAATCCACAAGCACCCATTCTCGATTGCTCCAATGCGAGATGGACGCGTTTTGGTGACCGAAAAGACAAGAGGGCTGAGGATTGTGAGGGCTGACGGCTCTGTCAGCGAGATTGTTGATGGTACGGTGCCTAAGCTGTCCGCGCTTTGGGAAACGCTCAATGGATGGGGCGATGAGGATCAACCATATATTATGACTGAGGGCAGTCTGATGGATGTCGCGTTGCATCCTGACTATGACCATAACGGGTGGGTGTATCTGCATTATTCTGATAACTGCGAATCTTGTGCTTCGGGAGGAAAGAGCGGAATCATGAACAAGCTGGTCCGTGGTCGTATACGTAGCGAAAAATGGGTAGATGAAGAGGTTATTTGGCAAGCAAACCCGGAGGACTACTACACGGAAGCAACGGCTGACCAGGGTGCTGGAGGTCGGATCGCTTTTGACGATGAAGGGTTTGTTTACATCAGTGTAGGTATCAGGCATTACTACGAGCGAGTTCAGGATTTATCGTATCCGGAAGGAAAAATTCACCGTATTCACGATGATGGAAGAATTCCTACTGATAATCCCTTTGTTGATGTTGAGGGCGCTGAAAAGACTGTTTGGACCTACGGACATCGCAGTCCTCAGGGGTTGGAGTATCGTAGAGAAACTGGTCAGCTTTGGGGGACTGAGATGGGCCCACGCGGTGGAGACGAATTGAATCTGCTTCGACCTGGCAGGAATTTTGGGTGGCCCTTGTACTCGAAAGGGCTCAACTATGACATGACGCCGGTTAATTTTGGTAAACAGCTCGGCATAGAATTTTCTTTAGACGATATCGAGCAACCCGTCTTCGATTTCACGCCTTCACCAGCAATTTCGAGTTTTATTTTTTATCGGGGTGACCAAATTCCGGCATGGAGGAATAACATTCTGGTGGGTAGTCTCGCTGGCTCCAATCTCTATCGATTGGTACTGGAGGAAGATCGAGTGATTCACAAGGAAACCCTGATTTCTCAGCTGGCCCGATTTAGAGATATAGAGATGAGCCCGACAGGAGAAATTTTCGTTTTACTAGAACACACGAAAGGTTCAAAGATCGTCAAAATTGTGCCTGAAATCGCAGCGCGAGAAGAGAAAGAGTCGGACTTTGGGTGAAACTGAACCTTGGTTTGTTAGATCTTGTTATGTCATGGATTCAAGCATCGCTTTCATTTTCTGATGCAGCATGTTGACTGCCTGCAATGGTCTTACCATCACTTTTACTTCAATTAATTTGTTATTTTCGTTCCACTTAAGCAAGTCGGCACCGTTAATATAAGTCCCTTCTATTTCCGATTCGAATTCCAGTAGGGCCGAGTTTTGTCCAATTATTTCGTTGATATAGTGAAATTTTGATTCAGTTTGTGAGTTCTCTATTAAGTCAATTGTGTCGTTGGAGCTCCCGAATACGCCTGTAGCTGCCATTAGGTACATCATGGTGATTTTTTTGCCTTTCTGAGGCGTAAAAACCACTGGTGAGTGGAACACGACGTCCTCGTCCAGGAGCTCTTCCCAGATTCCTGCATCTTTTGACCTCATCGCTCTGTGCCAATGTTCTACGGCTTCCATAAAATTGCCTTTGGAGTTTTGCTTAGATTCTATCATTCTAGTCGGCAACAGAGGTATCAACAGTTGAGCCGTCTCTTTAATTCGTTAAGAACGTTTCAAGCTGGATCGTTTTACTAACTTAATGGATTATTACTGAGACAGTAATTAGATTGGCTTTATTCATCAGGGTCTTCGGGAGACATAAATGATTAATCGTTGTAGTTGGTGTGGTGAAGATCCTTTGTACGTTGACTATCACGATAAAGAATGGGGTGTACCGCTTTTCGATGATACCGAGTTATTTGAATGCCTTTGTTTGGAGGGTGCTCAAGCGGGCTTGTCCTGGATTACGGTACTCAGGAAGCGGGAGGGCTACAGAATGGCCTTTGATAATTTCGACTATCAGAAGATCGCGAAATATTCAGATAAAAAGTTGGCTAAGCTGATTAAGAATGAAGGTATCGTTCGTCATCGTCTAAAAATTATCAGTGTTCGTCAAAATGCTATCGCATTTATCCAGATCCAAAAGGAATGGGGCAGCTTCAGTAATTTCATCTGGGACTACGTCGATAACAAGCCGGTCGTAAGGCCGGATAGTGACGTGCCTTCTTCCTCCGATTTATCAGAAAGGATCAGTAAAGACCTAAAGAAGAGAGGATTCAAGTTTGTGGGCTCGACTATTATCTACGCGTTCATGCAAGCTGTTGGTTTAGTTAACGATCACGCTCCTGACTGCTTTCGTTACGAAGAATGTCAAAAGCTACTTTCCGGATGAGTTATATTTGCATCAAAGAAAATTTGTGGTTTTTGAATTACTGGTTTTAATAGAGAGAGTACTGGCGGTTAGCAATTAAATTCACTTTAAGGAGTTCAGATGGCAGCTTATCTTGTAGGAAACTTAAAAGTAACTAACCCAGAAGGGTTTACAAAGTATCGAGAGCTTGTCGCCCAGACAATAGCAGATCACGGTGGCGAGTATGTGGTTGCAGACGTGAATTCTGTTCCGGTTGAAGGTGATCCCGAGCATC
>CAJWGQ010000140.1 GCA_913041025.1 uncultured Gammaproteobacteria bacterium
GATCATGTGGCAACATGATGTCCACCGCATCAAAATCGCCCTTCTCAAGGGCTTCTTCGAGGTCGATAAATGCCTCAGCTCCAGTCAGCTGGGCCATAGCGGTTGCCGAATCGGCATCTTTGTCGACCACCGCCGTCACATCAACTCGGGTCGCAATCTCTTTAATACCCTGCCAATGCACTTGGGCAATACCACCACAGCCAACAAGCGCCATCTTCAATCTGGTTTCCGCCATGAAGATTTCTCTTTTGATATCAATTCGTCGGACCGTAGCACTGCGTTCCAATCTTGTCGAACAGGTATCGCCTTACTGAACTATGAACATTGAATCTAACCTCTGGACCAGCGATGCTCACTCATATTCAGGAGCCACACCACTAGCCAGAGAGTTTCATGGGAGGTCAAAAAAGAAAAACTACCAAAGCGTTCTTGAGGCAATTCGCTTCGCAGACTCAAACATCTTACTGCGCAGTCTATCTAATCTCAGATTGAGATTTCTGATGTGTAAAGACTCATCTTCTTTAAAGGATTGCTCAAGTATCAGATCTGAAAACGTATCCTCCCCCCCAAAACAACTTAGCACTGATGTTGCTCCTGCCAGCTCCTTGGCCTCTATGGATAAAAGGGCTCGACGAAACATAATCAGCCAGTATTTTTGTCCATCAACTTCTTCAAGCAAACCTATCGTTTCCCGAACCGCTCTCTCAAGCTCGTCGAATTCTTGTTGTAGATCACTCATGGGTTTTGCATCACTCGGCATTATTTCTGAAATCTAGAACCTTAGTTTAAATACATTATCAATCATGCGGGTTTCTAGATAAAAAAAGACAGTGAAACACGCGAACAACACACTTTATCTTAATCAGTCATTCCAAAGCCAAGCCGTCGGATCTGAGTATCTTTGGTTCTCTTGAGCCTGTTTCCCTTAGCGAATCTCGATCCGCGATGAGATTCTCTTGGTTTCCTGTTAAGGTGCAGCTATCCAAGAAGCGGGGGAGCAAATGGAAAACAAGATACACGACTACCTAAAGTCGGACCAATTTATCGGACTTGATCAGTTTCTCGTAGTGCAAAGACGCCTAGATGGTTATCTGGCAGCCAAAATGGGGATCACAAGCCTAGCACCTCTAGGCTTTGCGGTTGGTCTGCTGGCAGGCTTCCTGATTTTTAGCTAAAACCCAATCCAACTCTTAGCGTCTCACAGACCGTTCACTTTCCCCTAAAACCTAGAAACGTTTGGCCAGGGTTGCTCAAATATTTCGTGTCGCCAAACGCTACCGGAATTCGCTTACGACTTCCTGTTCGAAAATCTTCAGACGCTCAACATCCCCGGAGTTAATACCACCAAACATAATCTCAGCGATCCCTGCATCCTGGAATTCTCCGATACGATCGATGATATATTGTTTGGAACCCGCCACCGAACCCGGACCCAAGTTTTCAATCACACGATCAATGAGATCCTTGCTCTCAGTGAGGTAACAAGGCATTAGAAGGGTACGACGAATTTCAGAGGGATCGCGGCCACAATCTTCGCAGTGCTTCTCAAGAATCTCAGCCTTGCTCTTGTAGAGCTCCAAAGACATCCCACCACCAGCCCAACCATCTAGATTCATCACATCCCCATGGCGCGCCAACGTACGTAACGTGCGCTTCGGACCTGTCCCTCCAACCATAATGGGGATGGGTTTACTGTCATCAAAGTTACCGGGAGAGAGTTGAGCATGGTCCAACTTATAATACACCCCATCGAAGTCGACAGGCTGGTTCCTTCTAATCAGCAAACGAATCAACTCACAAGCTTCTTCAAAACGATCCTGGCGCTCCTTCATGGTCGGAAAATCCCAACCATAAGCTTCGTGCTCTCGTTGATACCAGCCTGCACCAATAGCTAGGGTAAAACGGCCCTCACTCATGGTATCAATGGTTCCAGCAATTTTTGCGGTATGCGCTGGATTTCGATAGGTGTTCCCCAGCACCAGATTACCGAGCCTCAACTTTTGGGTCATCCCGGCTGCCATTGCTATCGCGGCAAGACCCTCAAACGCGGTCATCGCCTCTTGCTCGTCGTTACCGCCACCGCCAGGTGGAATGAAGTGGTCCGCAAACCAAACACTATCCCAGTTACCGGCCTCCATCGCTTCTACAGAAGCTCGTACCGCCGACCACTCGGTTCGGTACACGTTTACCTGAACACCAAAATCCATCGCTCCCCCCTATTTCTATTGTTCGCTTGAACGCTAAATGTCGCTGAATTTATCTAAAACTTTCTTCCCGGACATAGCCAACTCGTGTTGTTTTATAGTGCGTTAGAGGAAACCCTAGTTCCTCTATATTTTTAAGGACAGCCTCACTCACATTTCCATATATTTCTATAGAGAAACCGTCTCCTAACTCGCCGTGCTGACCCACATACTCTAGAACTGGTGGATTGGATGTGTGAGCTAAAAACGCCTCGCTATTTTTATAGACCTCCGTCCAGGTAAACGCGAGAGGGTCATTTGGATCTGAATCAAAATTATGGAATAGCATGCCAGGTTCGGTTTTCTCAACAGCCTCATCAACAGTCTGAGCCGCGTCAAGGTATCGTTCTACCATGCCTTCTTTAACATGGACTCTTGCGATAAGTATAAAGGGGTTCGAACCCACGGCGCCCTCGTGATGCGCGGAATAAGTTAGCCCGCTAACCACCAGCAAACTTGCAATAATAAGTAACTTCAACTTGTGCCTCCTGTTCATGTATGTTCGCATTTAACTAAAAAATCAATGTGATCAGATTAGAGTGACGGCCTCTGATACACAACTCTATGATTCCAGATCCTTATTCTGGCCAGGCCTCGCTCGCTTCTTCGGTTAATCGAGCAACCTCACGAGGCATCAAGACACCCTCTTCCACAGCCAACTTTGCCGCAGACTCGAATGCTTTCAGGAAGGAGCTCCGGTCAACGTGTCTTGCCAGCACCTCCTCTTTGGAAAACGGGTGTGAAGAACCCCCGAGATAGGCAAAGATATCGGACTTTAAAGGAATCGCGCTGTTTATCGCCAGGGGAACCTCCACCTGAGGAAGACGGATGCCCCCTTTTGCTATCCCGTCATCGTCACGAACAATCGACCCAGAGGCCTCAAACTCGATCCTTGGCTGAATTGGAGGTGCGACGCCTTCGCTCAACCAACGATGCATGTGATAGAAAGCCGAATCGTAAAGCGGTCCTATTGGGATAGCGTTGATTCCATCGTCAGCGTCTACCGTGGCCAATCGATCTCGATCAGCCATAAGCTTTCGAGCTGCACGACTCTGCTGAGACACATGACAGGTGCCAGCCGATTCCCACCACCTTAATTTGCTGCTGTCAGGCTGACGCACGCCGTAACAAGCAATCGCCTCTAGCTCGGAATTCACAATAAAAACTGGCCGATCTAGATCATCTCGCAGCACGTTGGCTCCGCGTAATATATCTGCCGGAGAGTCATTGTATTGAGCATTATTGATATTGACGAGCTCATCTCCGACCTGAAGAGGCGTTCCACGGCCAAAATAGATACTGAGAATAAACCCATCAAAACTCTTATCGAAGGGCGCGATTGCATTAAAGTAAGTCCCCAAGCGGCCAGCAGACTGGGACGCGCCTTGGGCAATCACCCTCTTGATTTGTAATCCTGCCATCGGATCAGGGGCTGACAAATCTCGATCAGGACCGACCGACGACCCTATCTGTGAAAAAATATCGTAGGAAAAGTCGTCGCTAGGGATATTAAGCGAGCCATAGCGCTCCGAATCCCAGTCAGCAAGACCCTGTTTTATGGGCGGAAGCCCCTCAATCCCTGCTCTCTGAACGCTAGCACAAACCAAAGCATAACCGCCTTCGAGCACCTCAAGACTGTCTGCACCAAACAACTCATATCCCGCTGTGACGTTGTTCCAGGTAACAATTACGGTGCCATTGAATCGTTCAGGTTCAGTCGGTCGGTAAACCAATAAACGGGTTTTATATGCACCGGACTTGTCGGGCTCCGCCTGCCATTTGCCATCTCTCCCCCAATCGGTTCCGCCAACCTGCCGATAGCTGGTCGCCTCACCCTCGATGAAGTATTCAGCCTCTTCATAACCGTAAGAAGCCACATCGAGCATTGATTTGGCAAATGGCCAACCGTAATTTCCATCGTTAATCGGACCTGAAATAACCCCCATTAATTCCTCCTATAAACCAAAATAATCTGAGACTGGTTTTTTCATAATTTTATCCGGAAGCCAACAAGCTTGCCATCTTGAAAGGCGCAGCAAACATGGCTCATAGAATAAACAAGACTGTCTACACAAATAATTTAACGCACCTGCTTGATCACCCCTCGAATATGGCAGCCAGCACCACATTGCCAACAGCTTAATGGCAGCCCAGACTCGATCGCGCACTTCAAATCAACAAGCCTAATCAGTTCCTTATGTTACCGCACAACGATCACAACAATTCCAAACAGGAAGAATGAAATGGACTTAAGAACCTTCTTGACCCACTCCTTTCTTTTTCAAATGGAATGTGTTCGATAATCCATCAGACTAAAGGAGCGTTCAAGAGACTCCCCGAGAAGTCTTAGAGCAGCTAAATAATAATGATCGCTTGACTCTCATTGTGAATTTCTTGGTAATACCAAATCCAGGGTTGTTAATTATTCTGAACTTAACCTAGCTGGATCTATAAAAAGATTCTTAGGAACACACAAATAAGTAACAACATTCTTTCCAATACGAAACACAGGAAAGCACATGAGCGACTTACGCGATCTTCAAATAGACGGTCAATGGGTAAATCAAAATGGATCTATCTTAGAAGTCATCGAGCATAAAGGAACCTTGGAAGGTTCGTACATTTCCAGAAAGGGACGCTCGGCTTCAGGCAAGAATTACCCGCTGATTGGCCAACGCAACGGAAGCGTCCTAGCATTCCTAGTTAACTGGGAAGATGAAAAGAGTAATTTGGAATCCATTACTTCCTTTTCAGGCCGACTAATCATGGACCCATCTGGTGTTCCAACAATCCACACAATGTGGGTCCTTGTACGTCAATGGGAAGACCAAGACCAAAAAAAGCCAACGGGAGCCTGGAATTCGTTTCTAACTAACGCCGACACCTTTATTCCTATGGATTAGAAACCAACCGATGACATAAACCATTTATTACGGGGCTTAGCTGACGCATCAAAATTTCGATTATCTAACAGCCGAAGAATAACCAAAAGGTCAAAAATTAGTTTTGACAAAACCCGCATAAATGTTAAGAATTCCGCCGCTTAGCTTAACCTCCGGCAAATTCGCTTGAAGTTGAGTTATTAAAATAGGTTATAGGTTTAGGACTCGATCAATTATAGACGGGTACCGGAATAAGCCGCTATCGGAGATTGAGCAAATACTGCTCACTCACGTGCTTTCCGAGTATCTAGGGAGGGAGCGTAGTGAACATTCTTGATTTTTCCAACAAAAAACAGCGCGATGAAAAGATTTCAATGGTAGCGTGCTATGACTACTGGTCTGCTAATCTTCTAGAAAAAACAGATATAGACTTGCTCCTCGTGGGCGATAGCCTTGCTATGGTCATGCATGGATACCCTTCTACCGTCCATGCAACCCTAGAACTTATGGAATTGCACGTTCTTGCTGTGAGAAAAGGGGCACCTACTAAATTTCTGGTAGGAGATGTGCCTTTCTTAAAGGCAAGGTATCGAACCGACCTAGTTCTCGACAGCGTCTGTAGTTTAATGCAAGCCGGCTGCAACGCAGTTAAAATTGAGGGCGCAACCGGTCACTTGGAAGCCATAAGGCACGTTGTTGAATCTGGTATTCCCGTTATGGGGCATCTCGGGCTCACCCCTCAGTCAATAGAGAAATTAGGAGGCCACAAAGTTCAGGGAAAATCCGACGACTCCTCAAAAAAAATACTGGATGAGGCAGCGAAACTTGAGGATTCCGGTTGTTTTGCGTTAGTCCTTGAATGCATACCTGATGCGCTTGCAGCTCAGATAACAACTAATTTAACCATCCCCACTATTGGAATCGGCGCAGGTCCATTCACAAATGGTCAAGTTTTAGTATTTCAAGATTTACTTGGAATGCAAAAGGACTTCAAACCAAAATTCTTGCGTCATTACGTCTCGGGGGAATGCATAATCACCGAAGCTATAAATCAATTCCACAAAGACGTTATCCAATCCGATTTCCCGTCAATCCAAGAGTCCTATCGATGAAAGAAATAACTAATATCGACGAAGTTCGATGTTTGCGCGGAAACTTGTCTGCTGGATCAAAATTAGGATTCGTTCCCACCATGGGAGCCTTGCATGAAGGGCATGTGTCATTGATCTCGGAAAGCATAAAGGCGAACGATCGAACAATATTGAGCATATTTGTTAACCCAACACAATTCAACGATCCTAAGGATTTACAGTCTTACCCTTCCAATCTAAAGCAAGATATAGAAATTGCCGAAAAAGCCGGGGTCGATTTCGTCTTTTTACCTCGGCACGAAGATGTATATAGAGATAAGTTCGAATATCAAATTCACGAGACTCGACTAAGCAAAGAACTTTGTGGTGCGGACCGACCAGGGCACTTTACGGGCGTACTGACCGTCGTAATGAAGCTATTAAACTTGATTGCTCCCGATCGAGCTTATTTTGGCCTTAAAGATTTTCAGCAGTACGAATTAATTAGAGGCATGTGCGAGGCATTTTTTTTAAACGTGGAGATCTGCGCTGTAGAAACCATCAGAGACTCTAAGGGTTTGGCTATCTCATCAAGAAATAGATTACTAAACCATGAATCAAAAGAAATGGCTTGCAAACTTAATAAAACTCTATCGTTAGATACGCACGATGAAGCCATTCACGAATTGCTGGAGGAGCTAGGATTCACAGTCAACTACGTGGAGACAAGGAAAGGAAGAAGATTTGGTAGTGTCACGATCTCCTCCAATGAAAACGAAATACGCTTAATAGATAATATTAAGTTGGAGGATTCTTACCAATGATCTTAGCTCTAGATATCGGCAACAGTCAGATATTTTGCGGTGTATTTGATGGAGACCAGCTAAAAGTACAGGTGCGCTATGCTTCCAAGGCACAGATTTCATCAGATGAATTTGGTGTTTTTCTGCGAGGCGCGCTTAGAGAGAACGATATTGATCCTGAGTCTATCGAGGTTATAGGAATATCCTCGGTCGTTCCCGAACTCAATTATGCTTTGAGAGCTTGCTGTCAAAAATACTTCAACATTGAACCCATGCTAATGCAGCCTGGAATAAAAACAGGGCTAAAAATAGATTACAAAGACCCGAAAGAGGTTGGGAGTGATCGGGTCGCAGATTCGATTGGCGCTGTTAAGATGTTTCCAGATCAGGATTTAATTTTGATCGATTTTGGAACAGCCACAACTATCTGCGCGATTTCCAAAGATCGAGTATTTCTAGGTGGAAACATCATGCCAGGCATAAGACTTTCTATGGAAGCCCTCGAATCCAAGACGTCCAAGCTGCCATCTGTTGAAATAAGAGCAACAAATGAGGTCGTAGGCAAGACTAC
>CAJWGQ010000141.1 GCA_913041025.1 uncultured Gammaproteobacteria bacterium
ACCGCTGATTTTAGAAATATTGGTTTATCTGTGTATTTGTGAGCTTGATCTGCTCGTGCAAGCACAAGGGCAACTCCTCCTTCTCCGGGAGAACAGAACATGTATTGAGTGAGCGGGTATGAAAGCATTTGAGATTGAAGAACTTCCTCCTCTCCCAAGGCCTCGCGTCTCCAAGCATTTTCATTCTTTGATCCATTTCGAAAGGCCTTTGATGCTACCTTAGCCAGAGAACTTTGAGTTATTCCATATTCTTCCATGTACCTGTTGATTTTCATTCCAAAGAATTGGGTCGTCAGCGCCATTCCACTTCCGCCATACCAATCTCTTTCACCTTGCTTGCCCGTTTGCACTCTAAAAGCACCACGCTCATGCTTGTCAAAACCAACTGCGACGCCTAGGTCGTAAGCGCCTGACTTGATAGTATTGTAAGTCGAAATCAGAGCAGACCCGCCCGTTGCACAACCATTTACAACATTGATGAACTGCAATCCGGTCAGTCCCATTTGGGAAACCATGTGATCCGGAGAACCGGCAGCAACACTGCCTCCAAAAGCGAATTGGAGATCGCTCCATTTTATTTTGGCATCCTCGCAAGCTTTTCTAATTGCGATCGCGCCTTGTTCCATCCCGCTGACGCCTTCATGTCGGCCGAATGGGTGAATTCCTATTCCAACAATTGCTACATCATCACTCATTATAATTTCTCCTTAATCAAGCAGAAGGGGCAAACGCAAAGGTAACAAGTTCATTACCCTCCTCGTCCATGCCGATAGTCTCTGGGACAATTTCCATCTCCATCCCGATCTTTAAAAGCGAGGGATCTGATATCGTTAATCGCGATTCGACTTTCAATTGCCCTGGTAGTTCTATATACCCAACTCCATAGGCCTCAAATTTTTCAGGGTTCGCTTCCCCTAGGTAGGGAGGCGCTTTGGGCGGGAAGCCTTGAATCGTCCAAGCCCATAGTGTTCCCTGAGTACCCAACTGAACCTCTTCTACATCATCTGAAGTACATTTTGGACAGCCGGATTGCATCGGAAAAACGTGGTTTCCGCAGTTATTGCAACGCATGCCTTTCAGCCGCGGGCCATCGGGAGTTAAATCCATGACATTTTCATTAATGGAAACTTGGCCCATTAAACCCTCTCTTGTTGCATCTAGTTTTCTCAAGTTATCAGCTTTTTTTACTCTAATCCAGCCTGAATAGAAGCTATTAGAATTCGTTAGATGCCCCTTTTTTTGCCTGCTTCTTAATCTTTTCTTCGCCTTCGGGCTCGACCGCTGTCTGGTGCAGCAGTCTTTCGTGGGCATGCCCCATGTGCTGTAACGACATTGCCGCTTGTAGGGATGTCCAAATCCCCTGCCCATCCTGCATCTGGTTGACTGACTGCTTGGCGAGCTTTAGCGCTAACAATGGTTGTTTGGCAATGTGGGTTGCCATTTTCATCGTAAAGTCTGTCAGATCGGAAAGTGGGACAACGTGGTTAACCATGCCTAGATTTTTGGCTTCTTGGGCGGTTATTGCTTCCCCAGTAAAGAGCATTTCCTTCGCTTTTCGGACCCCAACTTCCCATGGATGAGCGAAGTATTCGACTCCATTGACCCCGAAAGCGACCACTGGATCGGAAAATCGCGCGTCTTCGCTAGCGATAACGATATCGAACGGCCAGACCAGCATAAGACCTGCTGCTATCACCCTGCCTTGAACCTCAACTATGGTTGGTTTGGGGATATTCCTCCAACGCCAACAAAAGCCTAGGTAAAGCTCTTCTTCAAAGGCCCAATGGCCCTCTATGCCTGGTTGATTGAACCCTCCCCACGTTCCCACCGGCTTATGTGTCATTGGCTCACGGTCCTTCATGTCATGTCCTGAAGAGAAATCAGGTCCTTCCGCTGCAAGCACAATCACCTTGCAGCTATTATCCTGAGCTGCCTCATCAAGGGTATCGTTAAGCTCGTATAGCATTCCTTTATTCTGAGCGTTTCGTTTCTCTGGCCTGTTGAGGACAATTCGGGCTACGCCGCTTGATACACCCTCATAACGGATGAAATTTAGTTCGTCTGTCATAAAATTTCCTGATTTTTTTGGTCCAAAAGCCAAAATCTGGTAGTTTGATTTTTTTAAATTTATAAGGTTTAGTCGATGGTAAACGTTTCCTTAGGGAGAAATGATAACGAACGAACTGTTTTAAAGCTAATCCGTGCAATGGAGCTTGGAAATCTTGATCAATCGATAGACGAGCTTTGCAGTTCTGAGTTCATTTGGGCCAACAGTGGACTTTCGACAATCTACGGCTTGGAACAGCTTCGGGGACATATGGCCAGCGGCGGTTTTTCGAACGATATCCCTATCTTAAAAAAGATGACGCATTTCAGCGCAGAACTCCTAAACCTCGCTAGCGATAAGGACATTGTCTTTACTGAGAGACTGGATCATCACTGGGATGAATCTGGAAGAGACTTAATGACTCCTCATATCTGCGGAGTGTCCAAGGTAGTTGATGGGAAAATACTCTCTTTTCGCGATTTTTACGATGTCGCCTGTTACCAACAAAAGCCTGGTGAAATTAAGCCTGACTTTGAATTACAAGCCTTCAGGCACGCTCAGAAATCCGGAGTGAAATAGATGCTTTATCGATAAACCGCGACTCGGGCCCATAGATCATTGGCGAGTTCTTCGATTGGTCGGCTTGCTCCTTCTGCTAGCCATTTCACAAATGACTCCTGGGTACTACTGAAACTCGCAGCAACGGGGACAAGAACGTTCAGACTTTTCCAAATAATGCAGAGCTGCGCCCAATGCCTTCGTAGATTAGTCCGTAACCCGCAACGCGAGCTGGGTGATAGATATTGCGACCATCAAAAATAAGTTTCGCCTTAAGAGAATTACTCAAGCGTCGAAAGTCTGGTTGCTTAAACTCTCTCCATTCGGTGACGACGATTAACGCGTCTGCATTATCCGTTGCACTATATGGATCTTCAACATAGGTAATATTCTGTTCACCCAAGGCTTTTATGCCAGACTCCAAGGCTACGGGGTCGTAAGCCCTAATGTGTGCGCCTCGAGTAATTAGCTCTTCAATGATAACGAGGCTGGGCGCTTCTCTTACATCATCGGTCTCAGGCTTGAAAGAAAGACCCCAAACCCCAAAACAATGGCCAGACAGATCTTCACCAAAGTGACGGCAGACTTTGTGGACAATTAATCTTTTTTGTTGACTATTTCTGGACTCAACCGCTCGAAAAATTCCCCCGTCAATACCAGCGTCTTTCGCCATCCTGATCATTGCTTTTATATCTTTTGGGAAACAAGAGCCACCATAACCACAACCGGGATAAATGAAGGAAGATCCTATACGACTATCGGAGCCGATGCCTCTGCGAACATTCTCGACATCAATTCCGAATTCATCACACATAAGCGAAACCTCGTTTATAAAAGAAATCTTGGTCGCTAGCATAGCGTTCGCAGCATACTTGATCATTTCTGCATCACGGACACCAACATACTGGATACGATCCTCTTTTTTAGCGAATGCCTCATATAACTCTTGCATTATCTTTTGACTCTTTGGATTATTCGTTCCAACAACAATTCGATCAGGAAACATAAAGTCCTTAATAGCATTACCTTCCCGCAAAAACTCTGGATTACTTACCACGTCAAACTCTACGCTAAGATCCCGATGCTTAAGTGCCTCGGTAATAATCTCTCGAACTTTATCGCCTGTACCAACGGGGACCGTAGATTTATTAACGATAACTGTTGGTTTAACCATGCATTCACCAAGACTTCTTGCAACTGCTTCCACCTGCATTAAATCGGCACTTCCATCTTCTTTGGGCGGAGTCCCTACGGCAATGAAAGTTACTTCAGATTGATTTACAGCATTTACAAGATCATCTGAGAAGGTTAGACGCCCCGCTCCCAAATTATTATTTACCAAAGTCTCAAGTCCTGGTTCATGAATTGGAATAACACCTTGTCGTAATTGCGCTAACTTGGCTTTATTAATGTCTATACAGGTAACATTGTTCCCCATTTCGGCGAAACAAGTTCCAGTCACGAGTCCCACATAGCCGGTGCCAATAATCGTCAGCCGCATCTACCTATCAGACCTTACGATGATATTTATCATAGACGTAATTTGTTGCTTCTACGTAACCTTTTAAACTTCCGCAGTCGAAACGTGTCCCATTGAATTTGTAAGCAAGGACCATACTATTTTTTGCCTGCTCACAAATGGCATCTGTTATCTGAATTTCGCCAGCAGCACCAGGCTCAAGAGTACGAATAATAGAAAAAATATCGGGGGTAAGAATATACCGGCCAATAACCGCAAGATTTGTAGGGGCATCCTCAGGTGCTGGTTTCTCTATCATATTCGAAACCTTGATTAACCCCTCGTCGATTTCTTTCCCATCAACAATACCGTATTTGTCAGTTTGATCAGCGGGCACCTCTTCTATTGCAACAATACTGCATTGATAATGGCTAAAAAGCCCGACCATTTGTTTGATTACACCGCTATCACAAAAATCATCTGCTAAAATAACTCCAAATGGCTCATTACCAATAAGAGTTTCTCCAGTCAGAATTGCATGACCAAGACCCTTCACCTCGGCCTGTCGAGTATAGGAGAAAGCACATTTATCAATCATATCTCGGACGTCGCTAAGTAGCGCTTCTTTAACACTTCCCGCTATCTGATGTTCTAACTCATAAGAAATGTCAAAGTGATCTTCTATCGCTCGTTTCCCTCGTCCAGAAACGAAGCCAATCTCTGTAAATCCTGCCTCGATTGCTTCTTCAACTCCGAACTGAATCAGGGGCTTGTTTACGATTGGAAGCATTTCCTTAGGCATAGCCTTGGTTGCAGGTAGAAACCTAGTTCCATAACCTGCTGCTGGGAAAAGACATTTTTTCAGCATATCAATTGCTCATCGATAAACGCCGACGTCAGCCCATAGATCATTGGCCAGCTCTTCCAGCGGTTGTGTAGCTCCTGCCAGTAGCCATCTCACCAATGAATCTTGGGTATTTGGATAGGTGACTTTTATTGAGTCGTCCTGCTTTAACCAACTTCGGATGTCTTCGATCGAGAGTTTTTTTACAACTGTTGCATAGCCAAGTTTTGATAATGCGGCTCCGTTCGACTGTTGCTCGATTTGGTTGCCCAGCGGTTTCGTAAAGACTCTGATTCCAAGAGTTAAGCACTCACTAATGAGTTCAAACCCGGTGTTGCATATTGCGACGTTTGAGGTGATGAGATCGTCTTTAAAAGTTGTTCGAGAGATTTTTCGTTTATGGATATTTCCTTCGTTGGAGTTTTCGAACTTGGGGTGATAAACATAAAACTCATGATCAGAAATTTTCTGAAGACCTCTGGTTAAGTTTTCTGGTTCTTCGAAAGGCAGGTAAACGATCACTTTATTATTTTGAATTTTCCTCTCGGACGCTTGATCAACATCTACAATGGGAGGCAGAATCGGCTGGTTAAAATGATGCCAGTGTAAACCAACTTTTTTAGTGACTGGCGCGAAAAGTTTCATGATGTTTTTTGATAAGGGTTTCCCGCCTTGAATTGGTATATCGTAATAGAAAGCATACTGATGCCCTATCCCAATGCTCTCTTTTTTGTTAATTCTTGCTGCCCATGCAGTAATTGGTTCATAATCTGTGACTAACAAATCATAGTCGCTAATTTTTAGTTGTCTGATATCTCTTATTAGTTGGCTCGGGTTAAAGTTAAATAGTGTTTTTACTAATTGAACCCCGCCATTTTTGATAACAAACGTCGCGCCTTCTCGCCAAATGATTTCCTTAGCTTTAATCGGGAGTTTCTCTTCTAACCTCCCAGAAATGAGCGCATCAACCTCGCACTTAGGGAAGAATGTCTCGATAGTTTCCGTCATTGCGATGGCTCGGGTGAGGTGCCCGTTGCCAGTCCCTTGAACACCGTAGAGTATTTTCAAGAGAGTTGAACAAAACTAAGATAGGCAATCGATGATCCCAAAAGACTTCCGACGAGCACGTCGGTAGGGAAATGAACCCCTAGCACCAATCTTGATAATGCTACCGATCCCGCCCAAAAATAAAAAATTGCAAAAACAGGTCCGTAGAATAGCACTAGAAGTGACACTATAAGGAAGGCGGCCGACGTATGCCCAGATGGGAAACTAAATTCATCTCCTGCTTCAATGACACTCTGATAGTTGGATACAATATTTGCCGGTCGCCGTCGCTTTAGGCCGTTCTTCATTACCGCGTAAATTAATCTCTCCGCAGCGAATGCGCTTATCGCGATTTGAACGAATTCTGAGATTTGAGAAAAATCAAAAACCAAAAGAAAAACAGGCGTTAACAGATACAGATAACCGTCTCCGGAAAATGAAACTACCTTTGCCAGCCGGGCAAGAGTTCCCGAAGCACTACCCGATGAAAAGACCCTGAAAGCCATAATGTCCCAGTGGTGGATCATATTTAGAAGGTAAAACGCACTGTTCATGAGGGCGGATCTTAGAGCCAAAAAATAAAGATTTAAAAAACAATAAGTTTATTTTATTAACTTTTCGTTTAGAGTGGGTTATGAATTGAAAGACATTGGTATAAAGGCCAATCAGCAACTAAAAGAGCTATAAGGAAAATAGAAAAGTTTTTTTAACAACTAGAGGGAATCTTTATGAGTTTGCCCAAATTCCCCGAGGGATTCTCGGCTGACTTTCTAAATCTGACTTTGTCAGAGAAGTTTTTGCCCCCAGGGGTCTTGATTCAAGAGGTTTCTATAGAGCCGTTAGCCGAGGGGACGGGAATGATGGCTGATATCTCGAAGCTAACATTCAAATATAATACCGAATCTCCGCACCTCCCACTTTCAGTAATAGCTAAATACGCGTCTGAAAACCTTACTAATCGTGAAGTGGCGATGAACATGAATTTATACGAAAGAGAAACTAGGTTTGCAGATGAATTAGATCCGAAAACAGAGGCAAGGTGTCCAGCTTTTTATTTCTGCGCGCTTGATGGGGATAATTTCCTGATACTCATGGAAGACCTCAGTGATTATGAAGTTGGAGATCAGGCGTTGGGAGCTAATCTTGAGCAAACCGAGTTAGCAATTGACGAATTAGCGAAGCTCCATACTGCGTTTTGGGATAAAACTTCCAGGCTGAAATGGGTCCCTGGGATTGCAAACAGTTACCACGCAGATAATATGCGGAACTGGTCCAGGAGTGGTTGGGATCCAATGGTCGAAGCCTTTGGAGAATTCGTGCCCGAGCATGTGCGTGAACATCGAGATCGGTTCCTAGATGCAGTGCCCGCTTTGCAGCTGGAGCGAATGAGTGGCCCCAATACTCTCTGCCACGGAGATTTTAGGATGCCAAATCTACTCTTCGGTGTTGAACCACATCATCATCGGCTGGCAATCCTTGATTGGCAGGGACCATTAATAGCCAAGGGAATGTTTGATGTCGCTTTACTGCTTGGCCAAAA
>CAJWGQ010000142.1 GCA_913041025.1 uncultured Gammaproteobacteria bacterium
AACCTGATGAACGTTGCGGAGTTCACCACTGCCGCTCGATCCAGGATTGAAGACGCAGACTTTGCAGCTGAAAGTGCCAAGCTGGCCAAGGCGCAAGTCCTCCAGCAAACGGGTACCGCAATGCTGGCACAAGCCAACGCAAGCTCACAACTTGCACTTCAGTTGATCCGTTAGTCGTTAATAGAACGATTTAACGTCAAACAAGGCCCCGACTAACCCTTGGGGCTACTTTCTCTGGCCAGGGGCTCACGACCCCTTTAGCAGAGATAGCTGAAGAGCCCCTGGCCTGGGGCCATGAGAGAGAAAGGAAAGAAAAAAAGGCGATTCGAAAGTAGGTAGGGTCTAACCCATTTCGAAATCGCCTTTCCTAACTAAGCAAGCTAATCCATTCACCAATTTTATTCCTCGTCATCATTCAAACCCCTAGCTAGCCCTAGGAAAAATTTTGCCGTTTTTATGGCAATTATTTGCCGTTTTTTTTCTGAAAGAGCTAAACCTTTGCCGCTTCGGTCCGATTAAGTATTTGAACGCGGCAATACATTGCCGCATAAACAGAAAACCGGCAACCAACAACCGCACCGCGGAAAAAAATTGCCACTACCATGAGGGGTCACGGTAATGGGTTTAGTAGTTAACACAAATGTCGCATCTTTGAATGCACAACGATCACTAGCCGCTTCAGGCTTGGAATTAAAAACAGCCATGGAGCGTTTGTCTTCGGGTAAGAAGATAAACAGCGCCGCAGATGATGCAGCTGGCTTTGCTATCGCAGAGCGAATGACTGCTCAAATTCGCGGTCTCAATATGGCAGCCAAGAACGCCAGCGATGGCCTATCTATGCTCGCCACAATCGAAAACGCGACGAACGACGTTACTGACATGCTTCAGCGCATCCGTGAGCTTGCGGTACAGGCAGTCAACGACACCAACGGAAGCGGAGACAGAACTTACCTACAAGCTGAGGTGACTTCGCTACTCGCCGAGATAGATCGAGTGGGAACTCAGACCGTCTATAACAATATGAATCTTCTGGATGGCACCAGACAAGGTAACATCCAAGTGGGCACTGAGTCAGGTCAAAACATTCAGTTTTCCATCTCTTCGATCCAAACAAAAGACATCGGTACAGAAGCTTCTGCTTCGAAAGTGGTAGACGCGACACTTGCAACTGGCAACAGCGTAGTCGTCAGCTACGGTGGAACGGACCACACTTTCACAGTCTCAGGTTCAGATGACGCAGCGATGCTCGTGAGTCTGCAGGCAGGATTAGACACTGCCAGCTTGGATATTACAGCATCTGCGGGAACCGGCGCCGGCAAGTTTACGCTAACAGCAGACAACAAAGTCGTTAGCCCTTTAAATGTCAAGGCTGGCTCAGCCGGCAGTGAGGCTGACACAGGGACCGATACGGCAGGCGGAGGCTCAATGTTAAACTCCATTGATATTACTACCTCTGACAAGGCAACCTCAGCCCTTGCAACAATCACCGCGGCAATCGAACAAGTTGCGGGTCATCGCGCCTCCTACGGTGCGCTACAAAACCGATTGGAGTACACAGTCTCGAACCTGATGAACGTAGCCGAATGGACAAACGCAGCTCGCTCAAGAATTGAAGACGCCGATTTTGCAGCTGAAAGCGCGAGATTAGCTAAGGCGCAGGTACTGCAGCAAACGGGTACGGCGATGCTCGCACAAGCTAATGCGGCATCTCAATTAGCATTGCAGTTGATCAAGTAACAAAGAAGGGTCAAGAGTTACTTAAGATCAACTAAACACCGCCCTAACTTGATGATTTGTTAGGGCACTTTCTCTGGCCAGGGGCTCACGACCCCTTTAGCGGAGATCGCTGAAGAGCCCCTGGCCTGAGGCATGAGAAAAAAGTTTTAGCAATAGACAAAAGTTTAAGAAGGAGAAAAAAAGAAAATAGGCGATTTCGACCAAATCCAGGGTCAGGAAAGTCAGTCAAATCGCCAATTTTCTACCAAAAGAACTAAACCCCTCAGGGCAAGCGGAATCAGGTAACTAAAACTTTTACCTAAAGTTATTCTTAGCAAGCCCGATTAAGCTCTTGAACGCGGCAACGAGTTGCCAGCAAAGAGGCAAGATGGTGCCAAATTTGCCAACTAAGTGCCGCTTTCACGATACGAGCGCTAAGTGAAAGGGCTCCTTACCGAGCCCAACACTTAACTCACAGATGTTTATAGCTAAAGGGGTTTAGTTATGGGAATGGTACTCAATACCAACAAAGCAGCGCTTCAAGCGCAGCGATCTCTCGAAGAATCGAGAGTTGAAATGGAAAAGGCCATGGAACGCCTTTCAACGGGTAAGCGGATCAACAGTGCCGCTGACGATGCGGCAGGTTTAGCGATGGTGGAACGCATGAACGCACAAATAGCAGGGCTGAAAATGGCGACCAAAAATGCCAACGATGGAGTGGCTCTAGTCAAAACCGTCGAAACCGCGCTGGTAGAGGTGTCTAACATGCTGCAGAGAATGCGTGTACTTAGCGTCCAGGCGAGCAACGACACTAACACCGCGTCCGAGAGAGGTTTCGCCAAACAAGAGATTAATACACTACAAGCCGAAGTTTCGCGGGTCTCCGCAAACACAAGATATAACGGGGCACTTGTACTTAACGGCACTTTTTCCGCCAGATCGCTGCAACTAGGTACGATGGCCGGAGAAGAACTGATTTTCTCGGTAGACACAGTTGAAGCGGCCAAACTGGGGGCTTACGTAGTGAGTTCCAATACAACGCCCGCGATTGCTGTGGCCACGCACGCGGCGGCAAGTAATCCAACCGTCACCGCTCAAGATATAACTCTCACAGCAAAAGACGTCACGAAATCAATCGACGTGCAAGACGACTGGTCAGCCAAAACTACCGCTACCAAAATAAGCGCTCTAGCAGGTAGTACTGGCGTTACAGCAAGCGCCCGAACCAACGCGCATTTGTACACAGCGCAGACAAGCGACCAAACTTTTACTATCAAGATCAACGGCACTGCAACGGGATCCTTTACGATCTCTAAAAACGACGTATCCACTGCTGTTTCCGAAATTAACAAGATTGCTAGTACCACGTCGGTTAACGCTAAAGCGGTTATCTATACGGATTCCAGCAACAATACGACTCACAGAGTCCTTTTGACTGATTCTGATGGGGATGACTTTTCTGTAGAAAATACCGCCAGCACGGCAACGATGGCTTTAGATACGGTCTCCTACGACGGAGAAACCATCTCCGGCGGCACGGTAGTAACCTTGGCAGCATCCGGAAGTGCAGGTGATACGGCTCACATCGTTGGAACAATTCGTGCTACATCCAACAATCAATTCACCATAGCCCAAACAGCTGACGGCGGTGCTACCGAGTATTTTGCGCCAAGCACCACTGCAACTTTGTCTACCATCTCCGATGTGGACGTAACAACAGCCATCAAAGCAGCCAACTCACTGGCATATATTGACGGCGCACTTGAACACGTTTCAAATATTAGAAGTAGCCTTGGTGCGTTACAAAATCGTCTTAATTATACGGTCTCCAATCTAATGAAGGTTACACAGTTCACGACCGCAGCCCGGTCTAGAATCGAGGACGCTGATTTTGCCGAGGAAACATCGCGGTTAGCAAAAGCACAGGTTCTGCAGCAAGCAGGCGCCGCAATGCTCTCCCAAGCCAATGCCTCTACTGATGTTGTTCTACAGCTTCTGAGAGGATAAACGGATAATTTAAATGAATGACCAAAACAAAAAGCCAGAAAGTCGAAGTTTGATCGGCGATATAAAAGGATAAGGAGAAACTGATATGGCTTCCGAATCAATCACATCCACTTCGCTGAGCGCCCAGCAACTGGCGGTACCAAGGCAAGAATCACAACCACCCGTTAACCCAGTCAGCAAAGTCTTGGACTCAAAACCGAGCGAAAAAGTAGAGCTCAAACAGGACCCAGTAAAAATAAACACACAGCCCGTGGGTTCGGCAGAAGAGATCGGCAAGGCCATCGAGCAGGTCCAGGTCATGATGGATCTGAGAAATAGGTCTGTCTCTTTTAGCCAAGACAACGTGAGCGGCCGAGAAGTGGTTCAAGTAAAGAACGAACAAACTGGTGAAGTCATACGACAAATGCCTGCAGAAGAACTACTGGCTTTTATGCGGAACTTAACCAGGATGTTAGGAACTTTTTTCGATAAATCTTCGTGATTTCGATCAAAGCGGAATGATTTGTGCTTGTATAACCTGGCACAGATGTGTAAAAAAACACCCAATCCTTAGGGTTGGGAGCTAAATAGGGAATGAAAATGTACAGAAAATCAGCCCTAGAGCAGTATAGCTCTATAGATATCGAGACCAAAACGGCCACGTATTCGCCTCAGCAGCTAATATCACTCCTGTTTGATAAAGGCTGTCTGCTCATTAGGCAATCGGTCGAGTCTTTGTCTAATAATGATCAAGATACCTTCAACAACAGCACCACACACGCAATGCAGATCATTTTGTCCCTTCGCAGCGTCCTGAATATGGAAGAAGGTGGCGATCTTGCGAAGAGTTTGTATGAATCCTACACCGCAATTGCTGCCAGTCTATTCAAAGCCAAGACGGATGAAGACGTTGAATCTTTGAACAAGCTCTACGAGGCGCTCTCTGAACTACGAGACGCCTGGAAAATCGTTTCTAATCCAGAAAAATAGTATGTTTTAGGAACCATCGGAGACTATCAAGAAAGGCAACTGAGTCGTTCCAAATACCCTACAACTCACGGCCCCCTGATAGGTATAGCCCGCACATCGAAACATTCCCGACATCTGGTGTGGGCTTTTCTCCGAGGTCCAATAGTTTTCCACTAGAATATTTGGGAACACGTTTGGATTTACAGCTGGATTGATACACTCCTTCTCCATTATCGAACTAAGCTCTGCATTATTCGGAATTCGCCATTTTCTCGAAGATTTCTCGGAAATCTCCTCTACATATCCATAAGCATCGTCAATAGGCGCAGCAACCGCCTTCCCTACACATTGCTCTCTATTTAACTTTTGGCCCACGCTACACCTCGACCAGTAAAGGTTTGTGGTTGGATCATAAGCCACGCCCTTCTCCGTGATCTCAAAACGACCAAGATCTCCCTTTTCTATGTAATCTCCGCACTGTTCTACCACTCGACCTCCAGAGCAAGCACCAAGTGACAAAACACAAACAAAAATCGGCATAAGTTGGCCTATTCTGCGGTGATTAACTTCCCAGTTAAGGATTTGAAAAAGTGCAGCTTTCATTTCTTTAGACCTCTTAGCATAGAAAACCCTTTCGAAGCATAACGACAATGTTTTTGGTAAACCATATTTTGCTATAATTGTGCCAATAGTCATCAAGACTACACAAAAGTAACCGATAATGATTACTGGCGGCTCTTTTTTCGATTTTAAGGCACGAAAATTGCCTCTAGATAAAACTTAGTCGCATTATCGAGTCTCTACCATGGAGAAAAGATGGATATAGCAAGCTTAATTGGGTTCTTAGGGGCGGTAGTGTTGATGATACTGCCGATGGCACAAGGCGTCGGTATTGGCGCTTTTGTCGACATGGCTTCGGTGCAAATTGTATTTGGCGGATCATTAATGGTCCTATTGATGAGATCTCAGCTATCAGACTTTATTGCTATGTGGGCGCAAGTCTTCGCAAAGATCTTCACCGCAAAAATCGATGATCCTAAGGAACTAATCGAACAAATTACAGAACTCGCGCAAATAGTTAGAAAAGACGGAATGATTGCTCTTGAAGGCCAAGACATTGCAAATCCTTTCCTAGCCAAAGGCGTAGCGATGATGGTAGACAGTTCACCTCCCGAGGTCGTAACTGCGACCCTAGAAAACGACAATGATCTCATGAAAGTCCGGCATGAGACCGCCGTACAAATGTGGGTCTCCTGGGCCGATATCGCACCGGCAATGGGCATGATTGGTACGCTAATCGGCCTTGTCGGGATGTTGCAGAATATGAGCGACCCAAAGGCCATCGGTCCTGCCATGGCCGTGGCATTGTTAACCACAATGTACGGCGCGATAATCGCGAATGTATTAGCGAAACCGGTTTCTGAAAAATTGGCGGCCTACTCACAAGCCGAACAGCTGAATAACGATTTAATTATGCAAGCAGTAGAGGAGATAGCCAAGGGGACTAACCCAAGGGTCATCTCAGACGTGCTCGCAAGTCGTTTGCCACCCAAGATTCGCGCCGAATTAGTAGAAGCTTAGCAAGTACGTATTTCAGATGGCTGAAAACGATCCCGAACTAACGGAAGAGCTAGCGGAGGGCGAGCCGCCGCCGCTAGAAAACCTCGATCCTCCACCTCCGAAAGAGCCAAAACCCGAGGAATGCCCAGAGTGCCCAGGAGGTTCTCCAGCATGGATGGCAACGTTCGCCGACATGGCAACGCTTCTAATGGCTTTTTTCGTACTGCTTTTGTCCTTCGCCAACGTGAACGTACCTAAATTTCAACAGGTCAGTGGTTCGTTAGCCATCGCTTTTGGGGTCCAAAGAATAGTTCCGAAAATCGATATCCCGAAAGGAGAGACAATTCTCTCAACCGAATTCACACCCTCAAACGCAGAGTCCACGCTCATCATCAGCAAAACCCAACAAGTCGAAAACCCCAACGAAAGAAATGTTAAAGAGCTAACCGAGGAAAACGAGGCAGATAAAGACATCGAGGCCGATTTCATCGAAGTGTTGCAGGCTCTTGAAAACGAAGTCGAGCAAGGGCAGGTTAAAGTATTCATCAAGGATGAAAAAGTAGTTGTTGAAATGGTGGAGGACCTGAACGAAGACCTATCTCAGGGGAAAACAGGTCAAAGCATGGGTGGGAAAGTCGCTCAAGAAACCATAGAAATTGCCAAAAAGATCACAGAAACCCAGGCCAAAGTCTCGAGCGAAGTAATCCTTCAAAGGCCAACCGACGGCAAACAAGTGGCAGAGGGTAGCGGCAACCGCTCCTCCGAAAAGTTTGAGACTATACGAGCGGCCTTAAGCCAGGAAATTCTTAGCGGTTTGGCCGAAGTCGAAAAAGACGGCGACAGCATTATTATACGCCTCGGCCAACAGGACAGCTTTCAATCCGGAAGCGCGGATCTCCAAAATTCCTTTGCTTCAACTTTATCAAGTGTAGGTGAAGCTTTAGGTCAAACGGGTGGGATGGTTCGAGTCGAAGGTCACACAGATAATGTACCCATTGCCTTTAGTGAGCGGTTCAGGTCCAACTGGGATCTATCCTCTGCAAGGTCCGCTTCAGTCGCCAATTATCTGCTCGACAATACACCGGTTGAGCCTGGCCGAGTAACTATTACCGGCTTTGCAGATAGCAAGCCAATAGCAGACAACAATACAGCCGATGGGCGAGCCAAAAATCGGCGGATTGAGGTAATCGTCGATGGCTGAAACCGAAGACGACAATAAACCGGAGGACCTAA
>CAJWGQ010000143.1 GCA_913041025.1 uncultured Gammaproteobacteria bacterium
GGCAATTTCCAGTTCTTGTGTTCTTTCCTTAACTAGGTCATCGAGTGCTGAATATTGGGTTTCAAGCTCTTTAGACAATGATGAAAACGACTTGGCGAATAAATTGGTGACCCCATCTTCGTCAACTTCAAAACTCTGTCTGGCCTCTGACTCCCGACTTTTGGTGATTTCTTGTTCCAACTCTTCGATCGTGACATGCATTGATTGTCTTCGCTCTGACGGAAGCAAATCTGTCAAGGCTTGGGTTTGCTGAAGGATTTCTTCTTGCTGTGCGATTTTTCTTTTATTGGCTTCAAACTGCAGTTCATTGAATGCCACAATGCTTGTTCGAAATGAGTCAATGGCCTCTGATATTTGTCCGACTTCGTCCTCTCTAGTTTTTTCAATTTTCGCACTTAGGTCTCCGCTGGCCAGAGATTTGAGAACGTCAATGGCCTCTCTGAGAGGAAGTAATCTTCTTCTCAAGAGGAAAAACAAAACAACCCCAGCCAAGCCTAGAAATGCCGTCGCACTTAGAATCGCCTGCATCAGATATTTTTGGCTATCGGATATGACTTTATTTACGTCTTTCGCAAAAACAATAGAGCTTGCCTCTTCAACAAGCTCAAACGCTCTCCTTGAGGCTGTATAGAAATTACCGCCTATCTCGGTAACAGTACTTTCTCCAATACCGAGATTCAGGCTATCCAACTCGTTGGAATAGTCTGAAAGGACATTGGGAGATGATTTTAGCCTGCTAGGCAGATAGATGACCGAACCTGAGTCATCCTCAAAGATGTCGATTAAGTTTTGAATTGATAAGCCGTAATAGACATAAGCTAGGACAGTTGCATTGGAATAGATAGGAAAAACTATGAATTGCTGAATATCATTGTCTGTAGATATAAACCCCTTAATCAGAGATTTTTCTAGCTCCTTTTGAGTTAGTTTAAGAGCTATTTTTTTGAAGTTGTCTACGTTCTCTTCTGGACGACGATCAAACCCTTTTAGAACTTTTCCAGCCCGGTCGAAAATAACTAGCGTGTCCAGAGTTTTATTTTCTGCTAGTCGATTAAATTGTGGCTCGATCGCGATCTCTATTCGTCTTGGATTTTGACTCTGTACGGCCGCGATGGGGCTTCTTCTGCCCCTCAGCTTCCATATGGATGGTCTGCCAGGGTCCGAGTCGAACGCATAATATTCCATTCTCTGGTAAAGAGAATCTCTCGTTTTGTCGAATAGGATACTCTCAGCTGAAAAAATCTCCTGAGCTAAAGTTTGCTGAGTCTGGTCGCGTAATAACACATTTTCCGAGAGTACAATAACGATCGCTAAGACAATCGAGATGATAAATAGAGCGGTTACCTGAAACAGTATTGAACTAGCCTTTGTCAATTGACTTGTCCCGAATTGCCGAAAAATGTAAATTGCACGTTAGTAACGCTCCCACTAATAATTACTGTAGTGGAAAAGAAAGGGAAAGTCTCATGAAATACGCACTTGTACCAATGCACTGGGTGCTCTCTAGTACTATTGTATTATTTTGCTCGTTTGCTCATACCTCTCAATTTGGGGATGTGGACCTATACGAACTCGGGAAAAAAGTATACACAACTGGAGCAGAAAGCTGTCAAACTTGCCATGGAATAAACGGTTCGGGAACACCGAGATCTAAGGTTGATCTTGGGGACCCTACTTCCTGGAAAGCCTTCGAATATGAAACCGCCCTAAAAAACACTGGATTGGTAATGAATTCAGATGCAGTGGCTCAAGCGGTTATTTCTTTAGGCGGCCGAGGATGGAACGAACAAAACTTTTCTAAACTAAGAGCTCATCTCACTCGCCCGGATCAGACCCCTCAGCCTTTTGATGAAAATATGGTAGGACTCAGCGGGCCGAACAAGAAACTATTAATTACTCACGTGAGACGTTTGTTAAGAAAATCCGGTTTACCTAAAGCAAGTCCAAAGGAAATCGAAGATTTGCTGTCAGCTTCTGCGTTAACTTACATTAAGGAAGAGTTCGTTAAATAGTTTCACTTTTTAACCTTCTGATTCGTTCAGTCGTCGGATTTCCTTGAACATCGCCCCTTTGAGGATGGAAGTAGGATGTCCCTGAGCTCTTTCATCAAAAGCGTCTGAATTATCCAATTCAAGGTCCTCTAAATTCTGAAAACGCTCTCGTATAATGTTTTTCGCTTCAAAGGGATAATCGTGTTCGACGTAGGGCTTCACATTATCGGTTACTAAATAAAACTTCCCCTGTTTCAGCAAATCAAACACCTGTTTCGCGTGATTTTCTGGTGTCATTGCAAACGCGCTAGAAGTGGGACTAAGCTGTTTCACCTCAAGGTCTGAATCGCCCTGTGAGGCGTTCTTATTGACCAAACTGGATGCCATTAAAGATGAAGCCACTATGCAAGGACATAGGACGCAAACTCTGATTTGAGGGGATTTTTTAGCAATTTCAAAGGAGAGAGACTCCGATAGAGCCACAACCGCGTGTTTACTGGCCTGATAAGATGCAGCTCCCCCATCGCCTCGGACCAGGCCTCCTACGGAAGCTGTGGAACAGAATACGCTTTCCGTGGTTTGGCGTTGAAGCAGAGGCACAAAAACCTTGGCGGTGGCAACCACGCCCAACACATTTACGTTAAGGGTGATCTCCCAGTCTTCGAGAGAACTTTTTAATATGGTGTTGTTGAAAATCACACCTGCGTTCGCAAAGACCATTCCGATCGGATGATCGGTCATTTTCTCGTCTACAACTTGAACGACCTTTTCCAGCTCTTCAATTTTAGTCACATCACATTGAACTCCAATCACTTGCTGTTCAGGTGCCAACTCCCTGAGTTTTTCGCATGCCGCCTCTACCACACTTAAATGAAGATCAACCAATACGACATGCATACCTAGCTCCAAGGCCGCGTGCTTGGCAATACCCCACCCAATGCCATTATTACCGGCTCCAGTGATTACTGCGATTTGACCCTTGAATTGCTGTAAATTCAGTTCGCCCTGTTGTTTACTCATCCCTACTAAGACCTCAAATGGAAGAATTGATCTAACTACCGTGACCGACTAGCTGAACCTTTGTCCAATAACTAGACAGGCTCGGCAACAAATACAGGTATTACTCGGTCAGTTTTAGCCTGATATTCTTCGTAAGGAGGATAAGCTTCGACACTTGCGTCCCATAAGGATTGACGTTCCGCATCATCGCTTACCTCACGTACCTTCATCTTGGTGATTTCATGTTTGTCTCGGATTTCAACATCTGGGTTTGCGCGTAAGTTATAGACCCAGACAGGATTCTTGGGCTGCCCACCCATGGAGCCGATTAACACGTAGCTGTTGTCCACCTTGACTCGCATCAACGGTATTTTGCGTATGCCTCCCGTCTTATTCCCCACGTGAGTGACAATGATGCATGGCAGACCGCTATCGAGGAGTGTAGTGCCTTTTTCACCATTGGTTCCCTCGTAGACCTCGACTTGTTTTCGAACCCAATCAATTGTTGGTGGTAGATAATCTCTTTCTGTCATTAATATCTCTCATCTCTTTGTCTTTTTCTAGAGTAGCACTCTTGTGAACTCTCTTCCTACTACCGGGGGACGAAATTGATTATAGGAAACCGGAAGGTTACGATCGAAAGGAAAGAAGGGAGCCATTTAATGGAGAGGATATGAGGAAGGAGCAACCAGCAGTAGAGAAGACAGCTAGTGAGGACGATGAAAGGCAAGCGCAGAGCAAGAAATTCAAGAACCTATTAATCAAAAACGAAGAAGCCATTCACAAGTCTCGCCAGGAAAGTATTAAAAGTCTTGGACTAAACAAATACATTGCAGAGCTAGAGATGAACGGATATACCGTTGTTCCGCCCTCTGTTACGGGTGTTTCCATTGCTGAAATCGATCATTTAACCGATTTGTTGTTAAAAAAATCGGAAGAGCTAATTGGCTGTCCGTTCAGTGTCGAATCAGGACCAGAAGCGGAACTCGACTACGGTGATTACCCAGGCACCTTAGAACTAATGTCGGGCGTTAAGCCTGCTCAGTTTCAGCTAATGCAATTGTGTACTTTTGATCGTGCTTTTCGCGATTTAGCCATCAACCCAGTCGCCATTGCACTCATGGAGTATTTGATTCAACCAGAATCAACTCGTTTTAGCTCACATAATTGCTTTGTTAAATGGAAAGGCGACGGATACGGGGAATCTCTTGGGTTGCACTGTGACCAAGCTGGCGTACCCCTACCTTGGGGGCGTATCTCACTCAATGCGAATACGAATTGGTGTTTAACCGAATATACTTTGGAAAACGGCCCACTAGCCGTTGTGCCTGGCTCTCACCATAGAAACAGTCACCCAGTCATGCCTGGCGCTACGGAGGAAGCGATACCCATCGAGTGCCCCAAAGGCTCACTAATAGCATTTCATGGGCAGCTTTGGCACGGCGCCTACCCAAAGAAATCTGATGGCTTGAGAATTACTATCTCAAACTATTATCGTCACGCTTCCATATCTCCCCAGGACGATATTCCTAACCATTTCCCTCAGGAGTTGGCCGAAGACTGCTCAGATCCCGATACGTTCAGGCGCCTGGCCGGATTTGGCACGCCTTACCAATCTCAAGTGTTACCGGTGCCCAAAGCCGTAAAATAACTCCTTAAATCTTGAATTTATGGTTGTCTCGCGGTTACTCGTATCTCGACTCGTGCATTCGGCATGGCTAATTCCGTGGTGCCAATAGCACTCCAAGCGGGATAGGGATCTGATAAGAATTCGTCTTTGACTTGCACGAAAGCCATGATGTGCTCCTGCATGCCCACGTGATAGCTCGTAAAATCCAATATGTCAGTGAGCTCAGCACCTGCTGCTTGCAAGGTATACTGTATACCCTCCCAGGCCGCCCGAAATTCGTCTTCGGCTTTGTCAGGCACTTTACCGTCAACGGTCCCTATTACTCCTGAACACATGATCAAACCATTGTGTTTTACTGCGGGAGCAAAGTGCATACGTTCATAAGTTTTTTTTAAGCCCTCAGGGACTACAATGTCAATTGTCATGTCGATTCTTCTCTTTGAATTGATATTACGGTTAGATTAAGTGAAAGGCGGTCAAATAAGCTAGTGCCTAAATTTTATTTTTCTATTGGTGCCAGGCTAATTAGCGACTTTATTAACGATAATATAGTTAAATAAAGTCACCTATCTCATTGTTTTATAGTGTTATATCTTCTTGCCAATATTCCTGGTCTTCCTTTGCAATTTCTGCCCGACTCACATCATTCCATTGTGCATTGCCTAGATAACTACCTTGATAATTAAATCCAACTTCCTTGGGGTATTTTTGTGCTCTTGCGTTGATCGCAAGTGGGATCATTCTACTTCGCTTCAGCACATAATCATCGGTATAAGTGATGTCTTTGGTTTTTCCTGGAACCTTAAAAGCGTGCACGTTGATCGTAGTCGCTCCAATGGCTGAATCTCGTTTATGAAAGCCAAAGAGTATCGTGATCCTGCGTTGTGTCGAGTGATTTGGAAAGGAGCCGTGAAGAGAGCTTCTGTTGACGATGGCGCAATCGCCAGGTTGCATCATGACTGGAACTGCTCCCTTTATTTGTGTTGAGATCGCCGGAAACTCACCGCCCTGGTGTAGCAACCAATTTCGATGGCTGCCCGGCAAGACCCAAAGTCCGTTATTTGAATCGCATTCAGTGCAGGCAACGGACAAGTTAAAACCGTGAGTCTTGCCAGTGCCGTCCTCGTTTTCTAGGCTACACCCTTGATCATCCCAATGAGTGCGACCATCTTGATGCCAAGGAGTCGCAGGACCTTCGCTAGCAGCCTTATGAAAAATCCCCTCGTGAAACGGCACGAAATCAGATCCGTTAATTCCGGCAGCTATGGATAGAATCTTGGGGTGCGCGTAAGCCCTTAAAGCAGAATCCATCATCATTAGTGGGTGAGAGAGTAAACCAACTGTCGGTAGTTTCTGGCTTGAGGTCTCTTCGGTTTTTGTCTGATCAAAGGGGTTGTCCTCTCTTGAGAACGAGAGAGAGTAGTACCCCGGAAACTTCACCAATGCTCCATGTTTGTCGTATAGCCCTTTCCGTGAGGTAGGCGCATTTTCCAACAGGCCATCGAACTCGAAAATTAATTCTTCGACTTCATCAACATCGAGAACATCAGTAAATACGTAAAATCCGGTACGCTGGTAAGCTTCAATAATCGATGCGTCTAGATTGCCCGCTTCATCTAGCTTAACAGGCCCCCTATTACCCAACTCTAACGCTCTTTTCGATCCAGCTTTGGAATACGACAGCCAATCTCTCGAATCTTCCTCTATTTTTATTTGCATTGCCGCCTCCCTTTCGACTAACAAATCACCTAAAGCACCTATTTATTATCCCTATTTATATAATGCGCTCAAGCTGACGCTGAAATTTACGTCTGGTTCTCGTGTCGATGGGCCAAGCTATAAAATTCTCTAGCTCAGCCCTGTTTAGATTACGATAGTTTGCGTGAAATAAATCAACAGTTGATGGCGCCGAATCATTGAGATATTCCAGCTCGAAATTTTCTCCCGCACTTAATTCGCCTTCATTGATCACTCGAAAGTAAAATCCCGAACGAGCTTCACGAGCAAAAAGCTTAGAGAATTGGTTATTTTGCATTGCCGCATTCAGCGTCTGGCAAGGAATTCTTGGCGCAGTCACTTCAAGTACGACCTGTTCAAAATGCAGCTGGCTTCCAATGGGTAGAGCAGCTGAACCTAAGCCTTCTAACGTTAAGTTCTCTCCAAAAGCGCCCTCCTCGACGGGATATCCCAGCTCCTTTGCCCACCAGTAATAATCCTCAATTCGATATCCATACACAGCCTGGTCAGGTCCACCATGATGCTTAGTATTGAGAACTCGGTCACCTGTAATCCCACTTTTTGAAACGTGCACTGGATCCAAGATCGGCAATTTGCGTATTCCAGTCACGACCTCTCTGCCTCTGCTCATTAACTTGCTGGGCTGGCCTACGTTTACACTGATTATCTTCAAGGCATGGCTACCGCACAGGGTCTTCTTGTCGCATCACTTGATCAGAGATCGTGCGGTCTCCACTTTTGGGAAACGCATCCCACCGGCTCAAATTTAAATATTTTATGGCTGCCTTTAGAGCGCGCTCATTGTCTAGTCTTTGCAACGCCTCAATCGACCAGCCTCTCACATGGTGGTGCCAGTCCTGAAGATTCATTATTAATCCGTCAACAATCAACTCAGAGCACACCTTGTTACCTAGCTGAGCAATGGAAAAGGCAGTATTTCTTCTGACAATAGCATCCTCGTCTTTTAGTGCGTTTTCGAGTTTTTGTATTAATGTTCCCTCACATTCATCTAGATGCTGTGCGATTAGGCCAATCGCTTCGATAGCGTAACGCCTAACAACCACGGATTGACTGCTGGCTGCCTTTATAATTAATTCCA
>CAJWGQ010000144.1 GCA_913041025.1 uncultured Gammaproteobacteria bacterium
ATTGCTTGGTCAGAGAATTCTTAGGCTCGGTAAGGATTCTGACAAGAGCCGCATTGTCCAACTCAGTCAAAGTCGCCACAACTGGCATTCGGCCAACGAATTCAGGTATCAGGCCATAGCGTATTAAATCCTCAGGCTCTACGGACCGGAGTGTTTCTCCAATACTGCTATGGTCATCTTCACTTTTTACCGTCGCACCAAAGCCAATGCCCGACTTGTCCGACCGTTCTATGATCACTTTATCCAAGCCCGCAAAAGCACCGCCACAGATAAACAAAATATTGGATGTGTCGACTTGCAAAAATTCCTGCTGAGGATGCTTCCGGCCACCCTGAGGAGGCACCGATGCAATCGTACCTTCGATTAATTTAAGAAGCGCTTGCTGGACACCCTCGCCAGAAACATCGCGCGTAATAGAGGGGTTGTCCGATTTCCTAGAAATCTTATCGATTTCGTCGATATAAACGATGCCTACCTGGGCTTTTTCGACGTCGTAGTCGCACTTTTGCAAGAGCTTTTGAATGATGTTCTCAACGTCCTCTCCGACATAGCCCGCTTCAGTCAAAGTCGTTGCATCAGCGATGGTAAAGGGTACGTCAAGTAATCTCGCCAATGTTTCGGCCAAAAGCGTTTTACCACTTCCTGTGGGCCCCATAAGCAAAATGTTCGATTTGGACAACTCGACATCGTCATTCTTGCCAGCATAATTTAATCGTTTGTAGTGATTATAAACCGCTACAGATAAGACCTTTTTAGCGTGATCCTGGCCAATGACATACTCATCGAGAATATCGTTGATCTCTAGCGGAATCGGTAATTTGGAGTCTTCTTTTTCTTCCTTCGTCTCAGAGACTTCTTCACGAATAATGTCGTTGCAAAGTTCGACACATTCGTCGCAGATAAATACTGAGGGGCCAGCAATCAGTTTCCTGACCTCGTGCTGATTCTTTCCGCAAAAAGAACAGTACAACAACTTACCTGATTCTTCGTCTTTCCCGTCACCTGCCATAACACTTTACCTCCAACCAGAGCCCAGCCCTCTAGATGCTGCGCCTTCGTTGATCCGAATTCCTCTGCCTTCGGATATTACTAGAAATATCTATTAATCACATTCCGTTTTAACAGATTTTCGATTATTTTTCTTCGTCAGCGATTTGGGCCCTAGTTTTTTGCACTGTATCAACCAGACCATACTCTGCTGCCTCATCTGGGCTCATCCAAAAATCTCGGTCCGTATCCTTTTCGATGGTTTCTATGGGTTGACCTGTATGCTCAGAAATAATGCGGTTCAGGCGTTCTCTCATTAAGAGTATTTCTTGCGCCTGGATTTCAATGTCTGCGGCCACACCGCGAGATCCTCCTGAAGGCTGGTGAAGCATCATACGAGAATTAGGCAACGCGTAGCGTTTGCCCTCAGCGCCAGCTGCCAGCAAAAAGGCCCCCATACTCGCAGCCTGCCCTACACACAAGGTGCTAACATCAGGTCGTATAAACTGCATCGTGTCATAAATCGACATACCAGCCGACACTGACCCTCCAGGCGAGTTAATGTACAAGTGAATGTCTTTGTCCGGATTTTCCGATTCCAAGAAAAGCAATTGGGCTACCACCAGGTTCGCCATGTGGTCCTCTACTGGGCCCACCAAAAATACGATTCGGTCTTTAAGTAAGCGTGAGTAAATATCATAAGCACGCTCCCCGCGAGCCGATTGCTCGACTACCATGGGTACCATTCCTAAATTGTTTATCGTGCCCGCTGAACTATCATGGATCATTGTTATGTACCTATTCCTTAATAAACCCGCTACTCCGGCTTAGATTCTCCTTCTGCTTCTGCTTCCGCTTCTGCTTCCGCTTCTGCTCCAGCTTCACCCTGTGCCTCTGGCGGTGCAATTGCAGCTCCGCTGATGACACTATCATAATCTGCCACGACCTCTTCTATCGCAGCTTTAGAGATTATGTGGTCAACAACCTGATCTTCAAGTACACCCATCTCTAAATTTTGCATTTGCTCAGGATTACCTCTGTACCAGCCTATCACTTGCTCAGGCTCGGCATAACTCGAGGCCAAGTCTTGGAGATGCTGATCTAGCTTCTCTTGGTCCACTTCCAACTCGAACTGACTGATAATTTCGTTTACTACCAGGCCAAGCTTAACCCTCTTTTCAGCCTGATCTTTAAATAACTCATCTGGCAAGTTTAGTTCGTTTTGTTTACCGCCAGGAGGTTGCTGAAATTGGCCCATCATCTGATCTTTCAAAACCTGGATCTCGCGCGCGACCATAGGCGCGGGGATCGCAAAGTCGTGAAGCTCTCCCAAATTATCCATTACTTGCTGCTTTAATTGATTTTTAACCGAGTTGTCGAGCTCCTTTTCCATGTTAGACAGCACTTCCTTTCTAAAGGCCTCTTCTCCTCCTTCTTCAACGCCAAATTCTTTGAAAAATTCATCATTGAGTTCAGGAAGTTTTGGCTCTTTCACCTCTTTCATTGTTAAAGAAAATTCAACCGTCTTACCCCGCAGCTCCTCTGCTCGATAATTTTCAGGAAACAGTGCCTCAAATTTCGTTTCTTCATCCTTCGAAAGGCCTGTCGCACCCTTTTCGAAATCCTCAATCATCTGGCCCTTTCCAATGACGAAACTGGCGTCACTGCCCTTTGCAGATTCAACTACCTCACCATCGAGACTTCCCTCGAAATCAACGGTGACCTGATCATCAGCTTGACTTGCCCTTTCAACTGACTCATAGGAAATGCGCTGCTCTTTCAGTCGGTCGACCATCTTTTCAATATCTTCGTCAGTGATTTCAGTTGATGGCCTTTTGATCTCAACCTTAGCTAGGTCCGCAACCTCTACCGAAGGGACCAACTCAAACGTCGCCGTGAACTCCAGATCAACGTTAGGGTCCATCTGCTTAATTTCTAAAGTAGGAGGGCCAGCGGGACTCAAGGATTCTTGAGTGATCGCTTCGTAGAAGGAGCTCTGCATCATCTCACTGGCTAATTCGGCTCGCAATGAAGGCCCAAAGCGTCGCCGAATTTCCTTTAAAGGGATCTTACCTGGCCGAAAACCTGGCAGGCGCGCCTTACTTTTGGCCTCATTGAGTTTTACGTCCAGCCTTTCCTCAACCGTCTCGCTGGGGAGCGTAATAGTCAATCGAGTCTCTAGACCGGTTAGCGTTTCAACAGATACATCCACCAATAATCACCTTAACTCTGGAACACCAAAGTAAATAATATGTCTGAATCTCGGGTCAATCAGACAAATCCTAAACAGTTACAAATAGTTCGTTAAATAGAGTTTATTTAAAGTAAACCCAAGCTCAAGAGCTATTTTGAAGTGGCGTACTATACATCAAAAACCAAACCGGTTCGTAAGGAAATTAGCAGAACGGAGACCTGTGGGGAACTGAGAAGGCGATGCCGCCTCCAAGCTCGAGCCAAAGGTCATGGACAGGTCTTGGAGCCAAGAGTTCGTGTAAAAAGACAGGTTAATTGGGGTGGACGATGGGGTTTGAACCCACGACCGCCGGGATCACAACCCGGAGCTCTACCAACTGAGCTACGCCCACCAATGTTTTAACACAGCGAGATTATAGAAGGACTATACCTTATAGGCCACTAGTAACCAGAAATCTTAATACGGAGTTTGGAAAAAATGCCCCGTTAACTTCATTTTTTGAAAATCTGGTCGCTTTCTTCATCATAAAAATAGAGCTCTTTCTGAACTTGGTCCACGGGAGGCCACGCTTGTTCAATCGCCAATTCTTTAAATGCTAATGCGTCGTCACTGTTCGGATCTAGATTTTCAACAAATTCATGAAACCCGGTAAGCTCGCAGACAACGTCTGACCCTGCAATCTTAATCTCGTCAACTAATTCTCCCTGAGAGTCTTCAAGAATCCGCCACTTCTTCTTGCCAACCTTGATCGAGCACACGACTTCTTCCCTCGTTGGATCAGAGTGATTTGGTTTTACTACTCGAAAGTTTGACGCGGTGAGAACAGTCTCATCACCGCCATATCTTCTCTCAGCGAATTCGATGCTATCTTTAATCTTAGATAGCGTCGACGCCCGGTACCTAGAGGTAACCTTTGCGGGAGGCTTCCTATCTCTTTTTCTTTCTACAATCTCTGATTTAACCTTTAGAGGCATGACCTAACAACTTCCACCGCGCCGCATTTAACCAACCCGCTTCGGCCCTAAGGACTTCTTGATTGCCTTGACCATCTCTCTAAGGCCATCGTACTCCTGTCCCTTAAATTGCAATTTATCATCCATAACCAGATCTTCGGCGCCTTTATTTGACTTGTGGTCCTCTATTTTCTCATCAGCGTCCATTACTTTTCTCCTCGGCAAAGTAAAAAAGAACGCGTTTTATACTTTAATTTGAGAAAATGTCAATAAATCATTGATTTTTAATTATTAATAGATTCTTCGCCTTTTTTAGTATTAAAGAACTAGACGATCTAGTCATTACTCCTGAAAAAGCTCTACACACTAGGCGCAAAACTGTTCGGACATACTTGAATGCCTCTCTTATAGCGGAAGTTCCGAAAAAAAGATGAATTGCCTCCGTTTATTTACCTCGAAAATTGGGTTCGCGTCTCTCAATAAAAGATTGCATACCTTCTTTGGCATCTTCACTCGCTAAGGTCTTGGCTCGCATCCTTTCAATCTCTAAAAATCCTTGTGACTCCCCTTTCTCAAGATAGATATTGGCAGCTCGTTTAATCTCCTGCAGCGCAAGTGGCGCACACTGACAGATCTCATCCGCTAACTCCTTCGCTCGATCGATTTGAGAACCCTTAGCGACCACTTCCTGAACAAACCCGAGATCGAAAGCTCGATGAGCATCAAATTCATCGGCCCTTAGCAGGTGATACATTGCATTACCCCAGCCTGCTCGTTGGATATATCGGACGTGCGCCCCACCAAAGACAGCCAGTCCTCGCTTTGGCTCCAATTGACAAAAGCGACTATCCTCTGCAGCAACGACGATGTCTGCGGCAAGCATCATCTCGATACCGATAGTAAAGGTCACCCCCTGAACCGCCATCACGATCGGTTTATTACAGCGGCGCTTTAGAGCAAAGGCATCTGGCCTATCGGTTTCTTGTTGTTGATTGTTCCGCTCCGCACCTGGACCAAAAAATTTCGGCAAGTCGAGCCCTGCAGTTGTATGAGGTCCTACAAAGGTCAAAACACCTACCCATAAATCGTCATCCCTTTCTAACTCTTCATATGCAGCTGATATTCCATCGAACATGGAAGGCGTGAACCCGTTCATCTTCGTATGGCGATCAACCTCTATTATCAATTTTTTGCCTTCGCGTGTAACTTTGACCAATCCGTCTTCCTCTGATCGACTCATATAGACAACTCCGTTTTCATCCAGACTTAACTTAAGGTTTCTTGCACGTCTTTATACGCTGACTGTCTAAAAAGAGAACCCCGCAACATGTGAAATTTTTGCGAATCTCTTTATGAGTTTTATTCCGATTAAGGATTGTTTCAATTAGATTTCCCGGAATATCTAAAATCTTCAGCAGCAGCCCTAGCTCCAGAGTGGCCGAGAAGCAGTAATCTTTGAACGGCCCTTTTCGAACGGAGACACAAGACATTTGAATTGTCCTATTCCAAGCGAAAGACTAAACGGCAGAATTCTTTCCTTGATCGGAACCAGACCTGATTATGCGGCGGCTGGCGGGTGAACCCGCCTGGACATAAGCCTGTCTAATGCAATTCTAAATGCTTGCCTCGAGTGCTCGAGGCTCTTAATCGTGACTCATCTGCCAACTCAAACAGTCTCTTTTTCATGCACGTCTAACGTCGTTGAATTTTTGCAAAGACAAGTGCTCCCATCCTTCCTGCGAAGAAGTTATGAAGGACAGAGAACACCCTCGGCGATCAAAGTGCCCACTGTAGGCTTAAACGAGCGTTAACCTCCTCTCCTACACTAGCTTGGTGAGTGCTGTGAGCGTTAGGGAAATAAACTCGATCGGATAAATTTTCAACGTGCAACTGGATCATGAGATCCTCAGAAACCTCATAAAAAACAGCTGCATCAATTCGTGTATAACTCGGCAAAGTTGCAGAGTTTGAATTATTGATAAAGCTTTCGTCCTGATAAGAGACACCGATTCCCAGACCGAACTTCGGAGTCACTTGATACATTGTCCAAAGTGAAAACATGTTTTCAGGAAGTTCTCTTGGCCGAAGGCCAGTGTTGCCTGAGCGGTTTACCTGCTCTCCATCAAGATAACCATATGAGGCATTAATACTCCAATTGGAGTTCAACTTTCCCTGGATTTGCACCTCAAACCCATCTATCGACGATTCAATGACGTCCAATGTTGATGGATCGTTATCCGCGACTTGCGGTGATTTTTTGTCAATTTCGAACACGGACGCCGACAAAGATAAGGCTTCGTTTGCATTCCACTTAATCCCTAGCTCTAAATTTTCAAACGTATCCGGATCTAACTGGTTATTATCTCCGTTAATATTCGCGAATTGCTCACCGCTGCGTGGTAAAAAAGACTCGCTATAACTAAGGTAAATGGAAGTATTCTCTTGCGGCTTATAAATCAAGCCCACTCTTGGTGATATCTCATCGTCCTTGCGATTTCTTATTTCTGCGCTCTTAACGTTGACTACCTCTATGTCAAACTCGTCGTATCGACCACCCAGAATAGCGATTAACTTCTCGCTTAGTTGGATTTCGTCCTGCACGTACAATGATCTTGCTTCGATCTCAACATGAGTGTCGTCATTTAGCTTAAGAGCGAAATCATTAACGGTCGCTTGTCCTGCAGAATTGGTACCTCGACCACCAACCAACGCCAAAGGTAGTCCGGCAGAGATCGAAAAATTCTCCTTATCACTCTCAGAGGTATCAAAATAAGTATTAAAGCGATCCTGATCTGAGGTGGTATCTATTACTTCAACTCCAAACAAAAGTGTATGTGTTGCAATGCCGGTCTGAAGCTCGGCGATCACGTTTCCAGAAATTTGAAGATTCTCTCTTTGCGTTGTGTCTACATAACCGTCAAGCGTCACCTCGTTAGGAGTTTCAGATTGGTCATATTTCGCAGCATAAAAATTCTGGTACATCTTGTCATAGTCCCCATAAAAGATACTGAAGTTGCCCTTCATCGCGTCTGAGAAACGATGCTGCACCATAGCCTTAAAGAGATTAGCCTCTAGCTCGGTTGTATTTAGAAGAGGGTCCCCAAAAACGTTGTCCCTTAGCGCTCGAACAGGACGTCCATCAGTGCCTGTAGGAATTCCTCGGTCAATGAACCTCTCTTGGTCGATGTACTCATAAGACAAATCTAGGACGGTTGCGTCAGACAGCTTAAATTTCGCTGTCGGATTGAAGCCAAATTGATCACCGTCGAAAAAAT
>CAJWGQ010000145.1 GCA_913041025.1 uncultured Gammaproteobacteria bacterium
ATGAGGATTTTACTCGATATTCTCCAGTTGCTTAGCCGTCTATCAAGATTTCGATTCGGCGATTCTCAGATCTTCCTTGCGGAGTTTCGTTGGACGCAACGGGTTTTGTATCTGCATACCCAAATACGCTAACCCTTTGGTCATCTATTTCAGTGGTGTTAAAAAAATAATCGGCTACCGCTGCTGCCCTTGCAGCAGACAGGTCCCAATTGGAATCAAAGCGATCGCTGAAGGCGATGGGCACGTCATCTGTGTGACCAGATATTGTGACTTGTCCAGTGGCGCCGGATACGGATTCTCCCACAGACCTGAGAGTTGGTAAGAAACCTGTCTGAAGTTCGGCAAATCCAGAACTAAATGACCCTTGAGCAGAAAGACTTATGAGGATTTGGTCTCCGACTTTTTCAACGTTCGCTAGGCCTTGCTGAATTTCTGACCTGAGATCCGCTTTGAGTTTTTGTAACTGATCTTGTAATTGTTCCTCTCTTTCTGCGGCCTTTAACCTGGATTCCTCGGAGGGACCCTGGTCGTATTCCACTTCAATAGGGCTTTCCAATAAGGCTTGAGCATCAGCTACCTTTGAATAAAGGTTTAATACGTCTTGATCAACTTGACCTTGGTCCGAATCATTGTCTTCGTCACTGGTGAAAGAATCGTTTTCGGCTCCTTTGACTGTGACCATTAGCGTGCCATTCTCATCGAAAACTTCGACTTTTCCTTGCGCGATTTCTTTAGCTAAAGTCCGCTTCAGGTTCTCAACATCCGATGCGGTGTCAGAAAAGCTGGTCTTTTCTGTGGTCTTGAGCTCCCTGTCTGTAGGGTCTTGGTCTGTTGTGTCTTCCTGGACATTGACCGAAGGAGTAGCTTTTGAAGACTTAAAATTCTGGGCGATTATGTTCGTTCCTATTGGGGGTTCTACACTCGGTATTTCCCGTTGGACACCGAAAACGTTGGTCGAGGAGCCTGAAACTTCTTTGAAAATAGATGGGTCTTCCATTTCAACGAATGACAAGATTAATACGAAAAAGGCCATTAAAAGGGTTGCCATGTCAGCGAAAGTCGCCATCCAGGCGGGCGCCATTGCTGGACATTTAGGACAGTCGGGCTTCTCCGGTTTACCAGGCTCTTCGGGTTCCTTTTCTTCCTCCTCTTCCTCTTCCTCTTCTACCTCTTCTACCTCTGCTTCTTCAGAATTTTCCAAGGCGTTGGTATCTTCTGGATTTAGGTCCTCTGGCTTGTTGTCGTCCTCGGTTTCAGCCATCGACGATTACCTCAATCCGACGATTTTTCGCGCGGCCATCGGCTGTGTTGTTGTCCGCTATTGGCTTGCTGTCTGCGAAACCCGTAATAGTGACCCTGCCTGGCTCAACCGGTGTATTGTCAAGGAGGTAATTGGCAACGGAGGCTGACCTAGCAGAGGAAAGATCCCAGTTGGACTTGAATCGTTCACTAAAGGCAATAGGTACATTATCTGTATGACCCTCGACTCGAACCATCCCGCCTGTTTGACCTAAAGCTTCACCTACACTTGATAAAGTTGAAGCAAAGGAATTCTGGAGATCCGCGCTTCCGGATTGAAAGCTGTCCTGCTGTCCCAGGCGTATAATAATACTGTCGCCATCTTTTTCGACTTCTGCCAACCCGCTAAGAATCTCCTGGCTTAAGGCCGCTCGAATGGTCTCAAACTTTTCAGAGGAGCTGTTGCCGCTACCCTCCGCTGCTTTTTCTCCTTCGGTTGGTCTTTGGAGTACTACCTCACTCGAGATTTTAGCCTGAGTTTCTGTGATCTTTTTGGCAATTTCTATGGTTTCTTGGGCGACTTTACCACCCATGCTCTGACCTTTTTTCCCCTGAGATAGGTCTTCGTTCAGGTCTTCTACCATTTCAACAACTACTTTTTCATCCTTGATGAATACTTTAACTTGCCCCTGCTCGACTTCGTTTTCAAGAGCCTGCAACACTTCGATGTAATCTGCCTCGATGTCTTTATCGGCCTCATTTTCTTCGGTTAGCTCCTTAACGTTCCTTTCGCTGGGGTTTTCCACTTGTTGGGTTTTACTGATGATGAGTGTGGACTCTGCGTTCGAGGGTGTGAATTCCGTTGAGAGGATGGTCTCTCCTTTCGGGATATCGATCATTGGTACTATTCTTTGGACTCCAAAAGCGATGGCTAACGAACCACTGACCTGTTGAAATTTAGGCACGTTCACGTTGGCGAAGGACAAAAGCAGTACGAAAAAAGCCATTAGAAGCGTCGCCATGTCGGCGAACGTTGCCATCCACGCTGGAGAACCCCCCGGGCATTCCGGGCATTCCTCGGGTTTTGGTTCTTTAGGTGGAGGAGGCCCCAGATTTTCTAATGGGGGAGGATCGCCCTCGGCTAATTCTTCTGCTATGTCTGGATCGTTTTCAGCCATGGTCAGGGCGCATGTATCTAGGCGTCTGCTAGCTCAGCGCGAACTTTAGGGGGTAATCTGCTCGCTAAAATGTCCGCGATAATTCTAGGGTTGGTTCCTTTTTGGATTTCCTCAAGGGCTTGCATAATCAGTTGATTGTTAGCCTGCTCGCGCTCCGATAGAGCTGCTAACTTCTCAGAAATAGGTTTTGCAAGGACATTGGCAACGATCGCGCCATACATGGTAGTCAACAAGGCAACGGCCATCGCTGGCCCGATAGCTTTCGGGTCGCTCATATTTTGCAGCATTCCTACTAGGCCAATTAGGGTGCCAATCATGCCCATAGCTGGTGCAATATCTGCCCAGGAAACCCACATTTGTATAGCTGTTTCGTGCCTACTTTTCATAAGGTCATTATCATTTTCGAGGTTGGCTGTGACAACCTCCGGCACGGTGCCATCTACCAAAAGAGCAACGCCCTTGGCCAAAAATGGGTTGGCGATGTCTTGGCCTTCTAAAGCGATCATGCCGTCCTTTCTAACGATATTTGCTAGTTCAGATATCTGCTCGATTAATTCTTTCGGGTCGTCAACCTTTGCAGTAAAGATTTTAGCAAAAACTTGTGCCCACATTGTGATAAAGTCAGAAAGTTGCGATCTCATCAAGAGAACCATCAAAGAGCCACCGAGCACGATTTGTACGGAGGCAGCGTCCCCAAAAGCAGACAGGCCGGCGCCAGTAGCCATCGGGTATATCATCAATACCCAAGCGACGATGAATCCTATTAAACTTGCAATGTCCATCTAATCTCCGTTTTTAGAGCCCAATAAAACGATTTGACTTAATCTAAAGGCAAAAATCGTGCCTTACAACCAAAGCGTGGATAACAAACACCTTTATCGGTCATTTTTGTTATGTCTTGATGACGATTGGCACAATTATAGCAAAATATGCTTTATGACAAACATAAGAGCTACGATATAAGATGGAAGAGGAGGTTGTCTCTATTGTTTAAAAAACTTGAAGTTACCTTAAATACGGAAACTGCTTGCCACAGACTAGGATACTTGTGGCCGCTTTGCTTTTGCTTTTTTTCATTGCTTTCTTGCACCGAAGGTCGAGTGGTTGAGAGATGTAGTAATTATTTTACAGAGTATGAATTTGGTCGTTTTGAAATCAAGGAAAATGGGATGGCTTATGATCCTAATACGAAACTCTATTGGTCTAGGTGTAGTGTTGGCCAAAAATTGAATCGCGAGCAATGCGTTGGTAAAGTTGTCCTGGCTACTTTTGAAGATGCTTATGCGTATGTTGATGAGATTTCCATTAAATCTGCCAGAAAATGGCGCATCCCAAACAATGAAGAGCTGCGGTCGATAATGGAAAAGAAGTGTATAAACCCTTCTGTAAATGTAAATGTTTTCCCTAATATCCTAGTAGAGAATTATTGGTCTTCGGAGAAGAGCCCACACCAGATGTCGGGAATGTATCGTTGTGCGGGCTATACCTATCAGGGCTCCGTGAGCTGTAGGGTTTTTGGAACGACTCAGTTGCCTTTCCTGATAGTCTCCGATGGAACCTAAATTTATTGCTTGCTGGAAATAACTTTCCAAGCGTCTCGAAGCTCAGATAAAGCTTCGTAAAGTGTATTGAGTGATTTTTCGTCTTCGTCGGTCTTTGCTTTAAACAGGCTTGCGGCGATTGCGGTGTAGGATTCATAAAGGCTTGCCGCAAGCTCTCCGCCACCATCCATATCTAGGACAGCCCGTAACGATAGAATAATCTGCATCGCATGGGTCGTGCTTTCATTGAAAGTTTCCTTATCCTCGGATTTCAAGGACTCTACGGATTGACGAATCAGAAGACAGCCCTTATCAAATAACAGAGAGATAAGCTGTTCGGGAGAATAAGTTGAGGTCTTAGTCTCTATATCAATGGAGCTATACTGTTCTAGAGCAGATTTTCTATACATTTTCATTCCCTTATTTGTACTCCCAATCTAGAGATTGGTTCTTGTTACACATAAGTGCCTGTTTATACAAGCACAAATCATTCCACTTTTAATGATATTCACGAAGATTGGTCGAAAAAAGCTCCTAGCATCTTCGTTAGATTTCTCATGAAACCTAATAGTTCTTCAGATGGCATCTGTCTTATTACTTCTCCAGTCTTTTCATTTGTAATTCGAATCACCTCTGCGCCAGCCTCGTTGTCTCTTTGAAACGAGATGGACCGGTCTCTTAAGTCCATCATCACTTGAACTTGCTCCAACGCTCGCTCAATTTCTGGACGGTTAGCCGCCTCTTGAAGTTCTCCGGTTAAAGGCTCGCTTGTTGGGGTCAGCTCGGCCCCTCTCTGGGACAAGGTTACCTCAGTCTGCGCGATTTCCCTTATTGGCTCGTTATTTGCCGGCTCGGGTACCCTTGTCTCCAAGGGAGCTGCCGGAGTATTTGCCGCTCCTGCTATCGATTCTGTTGCCATAATTTCTCCTAAAAGGGGTTATCACCCCGAATATCTGCGCTACTTTATCCATCTAGAACTGTATAGCTACTTTTTTGGTACGCTATAGATCCTGTGTTAGCGCAACCAGGTAATATGCAAAGCGTCCAAGGCTGGTTTGGTACCTTGGGACGATTTGCTTTATTTAGTCTCGTGTATTGTTGCCTTTTTTAACCTCTTAATAATTGTAAGATCACGTCATTGGATGCGTTTGCCTGGACTAGCATACTGGCCCCTGCCTGCTGCAGTACCTGTGCTTTACTTAACCTAGCTGTTTCAACTGCGAAGTCCGCATCTTCTATTCTTGATCTCGCGGCGGTCGTGTACTGCTGAACTTTCATTAGGTTGGAAACCGTGTAGTCTAACCTGTTTTCTAGCGCGCCGAGATCGCTTGTCAGGGTTGAAATTTCCTCTAACGCACCATCAATTACTACCAAGGAATTAGAAGCCTTTACTGCGCTGGTCATGTCTAAAGAGCTAATGGTTTCGAGATTAGCGCTGCCAGTTGCGTCGAAAAATTCTGTAATACCAGAAACATTAGTTTGTTTGTAGGTAAACTGATTCGAGGAAGTCAGTCGGATATTCCCGATGACCCTGGCAGTATCTGTTCCTGTCGCGCCATTTCCAAGACTAACAGCATCCGATTTGATACCAACTAAATACGATGAGCTAGATGCAGAAGTAATGCTACTGACAGACTTGAATTCTGTTGAGCTAAATACGGTTGCGCCAGCGGCTACAGTACTAGTTGTTTCGGTATGCGAGGTACCATCTTCTAAAGTGCCTATTATAGTCATGGCACCAGTCGCGTCGGTGGCATGAGTGTTTGTGACCGATATTTTTTGTCCTGTATTAAATGTTACCGCAGAAGATAATGCATTGGAGGTGTTAGTTACCGCGGTCGACACCAAGGCATTTGCTGCTGACTGCATCGATGTAGACTCTCCATCGTGAGATACTGTTTCGACAAGTAGATCGTTACCGGCAGAACCCACTGTGTGGCCGGTTCGGCTGGAGTTAAATATGCTTGTGGTCATTGCCGCATCACTAAAGATATCGAAATCACCATCCTCGGTGGTAGTGATCTTAACGTAGGTAGAGTCTTCAGAACTTGTGTAGCCACTAAAATCTGATAAAGCGTTTATTGCATCATCCCAGTCGGTCGCAGCAGAACTTGCGGCTATTGCAAAACTGCCCCAAGTTCCAGTTGAGAGGTTTTTAATATAATAAACTGCTCTGGCATCGTCTAAGGTGGCTTCCGCGATGTTTGTGAGCTTGGTCGCGTCAGTAGCTGAGCTAACCGCAGTCATGTTCTGTATCGTAATGTCGTTGCCCGTTTCGTCGATCAAAAGGACCCGGTGATGCGAATTTCCCGCAGCGTCGCTGACGATGACCGCCTTGGCGCTGACGCCGGTATCGGTTGCTAGCGCTGTTATTTTTGAAACCGCGTCGCTTACATCGTTTTTACTGATTGTGAAGTTAGCGGTTTCAGAACCATTGATTTTGACTTTGTAAGTGGAGGATGCAGCTTTTTCAACGAATAGATGAGCATTTGATCTAGCGCTAGCTGCGACGGTTGTCGCCCCACCGTGAGCGCTGATTTGCTGAGCCATCTTTTTTGCGGACCAGCCGCTTTGGACGTCCACGGTTCTCACATTGCTGTTTCCGGTAATCGTGATGTCTTGACCTTCGTTGGTGCTGTTGACCGTGACGCCAGTGGCTGAAGAGACGATCGCCGTTTGCATGTTTGAGCTAACCGTATAAGCGCCCAGCTTGGTCGATTCTACTGATCCTATATTCATGAGAATATTTTCGCCGCCATCAGAACCTACATGTAAAGATTTAGCAGAGAACGTCCCATTCAGTACCAAGGCCCCGTTATATCGTGTGTTGGCTGAAACCCTCGAGATTTCCTGCTGTAGAGTAAAAATTTCCTCTTGTTGAGAAGATCGATTCTGATTGGTGTCGTTAGCGGCAGTTACCGCTAGTGTCCTCATCCGTTGTAGAGCGTCTCTCACTGTCCCTACTGCTGATTCCACCGTCTGTATTAATGCGATTCCATCATTTGCGTTTTTCGTTGCGGCGACGAGACCATTGATTTGTGATGTCATCCTCGTGACCATTGTCAGTCCTGCGGCGTCGTCTGCAGCGCTGTTGATTCTTTTTCCTGTAGAGAGTCGTTCCATTGCCTCTTCCAGTTCTTTTCTTGATCCTTCCATGGCGAACTGCGCGCGCATGGAAGGAATATTGGTGTTAAGTACCATCGACATAACTAAACCCCTTTAGCTATAAACATTGTTCCTTTAGTGTTGGGCTCGGTAAGGAGCCCTTTCACCAAAGATTTAGTTCCCGAGAAGCGGCAATAAGAAGGTCAACTTGGCATTGTGTTGCCGTTTTGTTGGCCATACTTTGCCGCTCACAAAAACTAAATCGGGAGGTTCTCAGATTCCTTTAGCAAAAGTT
>CAJWGQ010000146.1 GCA_913041025.1 uncultured Gammaproteobacteria bacterium
ACACCCGTTCTGGGATGAAGTCTTACAGGAGACGCGAGGCTATAAACCACAAGATCAATTTGTCCTAAATCCTGTTTGATGGTCTCTACGACCTGTTGGCGAGTTTCATCCGAAAACGCATCTGCGTTTATGGTCTTTGCATAGAGCCCTTCTTTCTCTGCCTGTTTTTCAAAAGCGAGGTTGTTGTACCACCCCGCTGAGGCTGTTTTACCGTCCGTTGGCTCTTTCTCCAACGAGACTCCTAGAGTGCTTGCGCCCGCGCCAAATCCAGCAACTATTCTTGAAGCTAAACCATAGCCTCCCGAACAGCCAAGCACCAAGACGTTTTTAAAATCTCCTTGATCTAACCCACTATTGTCTTGCACATAATCGACCTGCTCCTGTACGTGGCGAGCACAGCCCAGCGGATGTGCTGTCGTGCAGATAAATCCTCGAATTCTGGGTTTGACAACCATCTTATTTACCTCACATTCTGGCAATCAGCTTGTTGCTGTATTGCCCCAAAAACTCTTTAACTTATAATACCGTTTGATGCTGCCCAGCGCATCGCTCTATCCACATCAATCACAAAGGGGCCATCTCTTTTGACCGTTGCTAGCGCCAACTCTCCATCAGCTAGTTCTATCACGCGGTCACCATCCATAGCCAAGATCCCCGGACCATGAAACTCTACTGACTGATTCAAACAAATCCGTTCTACGGAGCTGACTTCTAAATCCCCAAACAATCCCGGAGACAAAGGAACTCGAACCTTCCTCCCTTCACCTGAAAGATTAACGAGTAATCCGGCATCATCTTGTTGATAAATCGGATCGATAAAGCCTCCGATCGGAGACATACCAATCGAGGCTGGTTCTGCTCTGGTCAAAAGCAACTTTTCAATGTTCTCGGGCTTAAATGGCAAGAGGCTGCCTAATTGATCATTAACCACTTTTACAAGATCAATTAGGGCGATGTCAGACAAGGCGTTGTATTCGATGTGAATGACTTTAGATCTGGACTTCAGCTCTACCTCTGCCAATCTTCCTAGTGCGTTGAGACCCGCTACAATTCCTGCAAGCGTAGGCTCCACCGATATTGGAAACACATTATTGGTGCCAGTCGAAAGCGGTATTAGGTCAATATCGCTAAACGATTTGACTATCGCTCGATTTGTACCATCACCACCCAAAGAGACAATTGTTTTACAACCCGCTTCAAGAAAACAACGAAGTGCTTCTTCAGTGTCTCTTAAATCATTTTTTATAGGCGCATCCAAGACATGGACCCTCGCCCCGAGCTTCATATGCTCCAGAGCCAGCGAAGCAATTCTAAAAGGTTCTTTCATCACGAAAATATCTGTAACACCTACAGAATCTGCGCCTGCTGCGATGCGAGCCACTATGTCCCTTTTGGCCTCATGGGTCATATTCGTCGCACGAGCAGCCAGTCGCCGAACATCACGTCCGGACATCGGATTTACACAAAGCCCAATCTTGCTCAATCTGCTACCTTTATTAGATCAACTCAACGCTTTATGTACTTCGACAAGAACTCGAAGGTGACAGCCGAGTTATAGTCTCTGTTCACTTTTTTACGAAAACCATGGCCCTCATTTTCGGCGAGCACATACCAGACTGGCACCCCGGCCTCTTTCAAAGCGCCGACAATCTGCTCACTCTCTGAAAGCGGGACTCTAGGGTCATTAGCGCCCTGAGTGATCAACACTGGAGTGACCATCTTGCTGACGTGAGTCAGCGGAGAAATCTCAGTAAGAAACTGGCGCATAGCAGGTATTCGTTCGTCTCCATATTCCACCCTTCTCAAATCCCGCCGATAGGGTTGGGTATTCTCAAGAAAGGTCACGAAATTTGAGATTCCCACTCGTTCCACCGCCGCTCGCAATCTCGATCCGTAATGAACCATGCTGGCAAGAACCATATACCCACCATAAGAACCCCCCATCACGATTATTCGATTCCGATCGAGATGTTCTTGGCTATCAATCCAATCCAGCAACGAGCCAATATCCCGAACCGAGTCTTCCCTAAGCATCCCATTATCCAATTTTAGGTAGGATTTACCGTAGCCCGCCGATCCTCTGACATTTGGCGCGATATAAGCTAGGCCAAGCTCTTTAACGTATGACTGAATCGTCGTCGAAAAAAATGGCCGATATTGGCTTTCTGGGCCACCGTGAATAGATATCAACACCGGATGTGGTCCAGGACTAGACGGCGAATACATAAAGGCTGGAATCGATCGCTCGTCAAAGGTCTTGTAGGCAAACAACTCAGGTTCGACGAATTGATCCTGATCCAGTCCCGCTGTTTCACTGCGAGTCCAACGAACCATCCGGCCATCCTCCAATCCCAGCTCATAGATATCGGTAGGAGATATCGGTGTGTTAAGAGACAACGCCAGGCTCTTACCATCCGGTGAAAACCGGGAAGACATCAAAATACCACCAGGGATTTCCGGTAGCGACACCTTTGAATAATCTGGCAGTTTCAGCATGGTTAACCTAGAGATACCGCCTTCATTGATCGAATACAACAGCATCCCCTTATCAGGCGACAAAGCAAAACCCTCAACATTCCAAGGTTCGTCAATAGAAACTAAATCAGATTTGTCGCTTTGACGGTCATACCGATACAATTGCATAAACTCAGAGTGCTGGTCAGTCGTAAAGTAAATCTCTCCGTTCGGTCCGTATTCAGCCTGCCCAAAAGATGCAGCCTGTCTTTTCTCAACAAGCTTTAAAAGTTCTCCCGTCGCTAAGCTCAATTCATACAAGTAGGATTCGTTAATGGAAATGTACTGCGAGACCAGCATTCTAAGACCATCATCAGACCAGTCCTCTATGCCCCACGAGCCTTTGTCAGTATCTAGCACGCTACGGCTGTTGCCCTCTAAGTCCTGGACATGAATGTCCCAGCTTCGTCCGTTTCTTTGTGTTGTGGTATACCCAAAACGAGACGCATCTGGAGCCCAAACTGCGCCACTGTATCTCGACTGACCGTCAGACAACAAACGAGTGGACCCATCTTCCAGGTTGAGCATATACAGCTGATAAAATTCAGAACCGCCACTGTCTTTACTAATAATTACCTGCTGTTCAGCGCCATTTTTAGGTATCGAAATACCGCGGATCGGTTCAGAAAAAAATGTCAGCTGCTCTCGAAAACCCATCGGCTGAGATACTCGATGTAGTTGAGTGGTTTCTCCAAAGCGAGTCACGATCAACATATTACTCGATTGCCAACCAACTGCAGTCGCACTCCGGACGTTCAGATAACGCGACAAACGCTCTCCGACAGCCGAATCAATGCTCGGGACGTTGAGCGTTCTTATTTCGCTAGGAACGCTCAAATCGGTTGCGACAACATTCAATTGGCAGAAGACAGACAAGAACAAAATCGTTATTCTGATCGAATAAAATTTCACAAAAATCTCCATAAAAAAGTAACGCTAAGTAAACGATGTGACGCCATGATAAACCAAAGCGCTTGCAAACATCTTGCTCCACAACCAGATCTGAAAGTCGCAATGGTGCTTCGCTTCGAATTTTATTTGCGCGAAGCGATTACTGAGTGCAAACAATGTGGGACTTTTTACCTGATCAAGGCAAAGGATTTTTCCGAAAAGTCGGTCCTATACGATGTGTCGAAGCTACCCCCTGAGAATACGAAGAAAACCATCGAGTCGGTCAACCGCGGCTCATGCAATATTAATCGAGCAATCGATGAGCTTTCTTATCTCCAATCACAAATTTCTCCTTGCGATTACATGGTCATATCTCAAAACGGAGAATTCACACTGACGATCCCGAGACGGGGTCTAAGCACGCTATCAGAAACAAAGAATTGGTTAGATAAATCCTTTAAAAGATCCCAAGAGGAACAACTCAGTTTGAACGGACAAACTCACTGATGGTAAACGCGTGGGCGTGATCTTCATCGGGTTCATGGCGCTCATTTCGAATACTAGACCAATCCGCCCAATTGATCTCCGGAAAAGAAACATCCCCCTCGATCACAGCTTCTATTTGTGTGACGTAGAGCCGAGTCGCATGAGGCATCGCCTCTTCGTAGAGGCTCGAACCGCCAATGACAAAAAATTCACTTAAACTATCCTGTTCTGCCGCTATACGCCCAAGTTCAAATGCTCTGGAAAGGTTCGAGGCGACTAACACGCCATCTCGAGACCAGCTCTGATCACTCGTTAACACGATATTGGTTCGTCCAGGCAGAGGAGACTTCATAGATTCAAATGTTTTTCTGCCCATGATGACCGGCTTACCCATGGTCGAGCGCATAAAGTGTTTCATGTCTTTGGGCAGGCGCCAGGGCAAACCATTGTCTCTGCCAATAATCCTGTTAGTCGACATAGCCCAGATTAAAGAAATATCCAAGATCGATCTCTCAAATCAAACGGCAATCGGCGCTTTGATACCGGGGTGTGGATCATAATCTAGCAACTCAAAATCACTGATCTTAAAACCTAAAATATCTTTGACGTCCGGGTTAATTCGAATGCTTGGGAGGCTACGCGGTTCTCGTAGCAACTGTTTATCTGCCTGTTCAATATGATTGCTATACAGGTGCGCATCTCCCAAGGTATGAACAAAGTCCCCAACTTGTAGATCGACAACCTGCGCGATCATCATGTTTAGCAGAGCATACGAGGCAATATTAAAAGGGACGCCAAGAAAAATGTCCGCACTTCGCTGATAGAGCTGACAGGATAGCCGTCCATCCGCCACGTAAAACTGGAACAGCGAATGACATGGCGGCAGGGCCATCTCGTCGACTTCAGCAACGTTCCAAGCACTGACTATATGCCGTCGACTATCCGGATTGGTTTTAAGATCTTCAACCACCCGAGAAATCTGATCAATGGTTTTACCATCCGGGCCAGGCCATGATCTCCATTGAGAGCCATACACCGGTCCCAGTTCGCCGTGCTCGTCCGCCCACTCATCCCATATGTGAACGTCATGGTCTACGAGATACTTTATATTAGTTGACCCAGACAAAAACCAAAGAAGTTCATGAATAATACCTTTTAGGAAGGTTTTTTTTGTGGTGACTAAGGGAAAACCTTCAGACAAGTCGTAGCGCATTTGATACCCAAACACGCTGTAGGTTCCTGTGCCCGTTCGATCATTTTTAAAGACACCACTTTCCCGAACGTGCCTCATCAGATCTAAATACTGCTTCATATTATTCCCACTTCACTCCAGGCTTTTAACATCAATTAGGTTAATCGATTACCCCTCGACAACATAATTAGAATGCTACCAATTATGATCATCGGCAAACACAAGAGCTGACCCATGGTCATCGCTTCAAAAAGAATAAAACCGATATGGCTATCCGGCTCTCTGAAAATTTCCGTGCAAAATCTAAGAGAACCGTAAATCAAAAGAAAGCATCCAGAGATAAAGCCTGTCGAGCGAGGCTTACTTGATAACACCCACAAAACCAAAAACAGAATTAGACCTTCGGTGCAGGCCTGATACAGGGGGGACGGGTGGCGCGCAACAGTTTCCCATTGACCAACGCACATTGGATTCAAATCGCGAACGACCTGGCAGGGATAAACTAAACCCGTGATGCTTTCAGTTACTCGTCCTGGAAGTTCTGCGTTAACGAAATTCGCTAGTCTCCCCAACCCCAACCCGATTGGACACAGCGGCGCCAAAAAATCACCTACTTCCAAGAATGACTTCTCAAATCGTTTACAGAATAGAATAAGCGAGATAACAACCCCAATAAGGCCTCCATGGAAGGACATTCCTCCCTCCCAAACCCGAACCAAATACAGCGGATCTTGTGCTAAACGTTCAAAGCCATAAAACAACACATAACCCAAGCGTCCTCCGAACACTGCACCTAAGGCTCCGTAAAAAACCAAATCCGAGAGTTGGTTTTCAGTCCAGGATAAGTGTTTTTGCAGTCGCCTTTTGCCTAACCACCAGACCATCCCAAAACCTACCACATAAGATAAGCCATACCAGCGAACCGCAAGTGGACCAAGTGAGAAGATGATCGGATCAATCAAGGGGTAATGCATCAGCGTTTAATCTCTAACCTACTTTTCAAGCATAACCGAGTTTTAGTCGTGTGTGTTGGATGCGTAACTGATAAAATCCATTCACGGAGAGAATTTATAATGTGTTTGATTCTGTTCAGCTATCGGCCCGATTCAAATCGCCCTTTAGTGGTTGCCGCCAATAGGGATGAGGTTCATGAAAGAGCTTCACAGGCTGCTATGTTTTGGGAAGATGCGCCGACCATCCTCGCTGGAAGAGACCTAGTCGCCGGAGGGAGCTGGCTTGGCTGTAATCGTGAAGGTCGGTTTGCTGCGCTCACTAATTTTTCAGGCGAAGGCGACCCAGTTACACCTAAATCCAGGGGGGCGCTAGTCCATAACTTTCTTTCGAGCAAGCTTTCAGCAATGGACTACGCCAACGAAATAAATGGAGCCGAATACGCCGGCTACAATCTGCTCGTCTGGGACAAGCAGAGTCTGATTTATACCTCAAACAAAGCTCCGACACAGGTACTCACGGCGGGAGACTATGGTTTGAGTAACGCAGAGCTGGGAGCACCCTGGCCTAAATGCATCAACGGCAAAAAAAATCTTGCTGATATTATCGATAGGGACTTTGACGAAAGCGATTTAATTAGCCTTTTATCAGATGAATTTATTGCTGACGATCGATCCTTGCCGCGTAGAGGTAAGTCTCTCGAGATGGAACGAAAAATTGCACCCTGCTTTATTAAAGATCCAATCTACGGTACCCGAGCGAGCACTGTGCTCATACTAGAAGATCAATCACTCAGATTTACCGAGCAAAGCTACTTACCCAACGGAATCAAATCTACTCGACAGAGCTATACTCTAGACATAGGGTAATTCATCTCGACCACTATCAAGGGGAATCAAATGGACACTTCACTTTCTGGAAAGACTGCTTTGATCACAGGAGGAAGTCTCGGACTGGGACTTGCTATGGCTAAATCGTTTTATGCGGAGGGCGCTAAAGTCGCCGTGATTGCCAGACGTCAAGAACCTATCGATCAGGCTGTGGAAGAAATTAAAGCACTAAAAGGAGACGGTAGCGTCCTCGGAGTGAGTTGCGACGTGACAGACATCGCATCTCTTGAACAAATGCACGTAGAAGTAACCGATGTATTTGGGGGCATAGATATCCTAGTAAACAACGCGGGACAGTCCGCCGCGAAACCTTTTCTAACGATCACCGATGAAGAATGGCAGGCAGATATAGACCTTAAGCTCATGGCAGCAATCAGAATCTCCAGGCTCGTCTGGCCCAATATGGAGGC